>JBAZPE010000156.1:0-5764 GCA_041648375.1 Burkholderiaceae bacterium
GCACAACGCCGTCATTTTGGACTTGACTTTCAATTGTCATACGGGCTCCAGGGGCACATCTGTCCACAGCGGTTGATAAGTAGCGGCGAATGATAACGCAGCTGTCGAATCTACAAAAAACGCTGGAAAGCCGCATAGTTACACCGCAACCATATGATTTTATGGATGTTTTAATTCAGCACAAAAATGTAGATTCGACACACATTCGGCATCACTTTCCGAAATGGGGCGCTTGCGCCAATGTTTTGCACAGAATTATCCACAGGCCGGGCAAGGCCGGATGAAAGCCAATTCGGGGCGTATTACTGCAGTTGCACACGCTTGAAAACGGCACGAAATCTCGGTCTCGCAAAGTTCGATTTGTGTCAACTCCAGGTTCTCAGGTGTGGGGAAAGAACCAAAAATGCGAATGAATGTCATCTCTTAAGCAGCGCTCAAATGGACTGATGAGTGAGACGAAGTTATCCACACGATCAGTGGAAAACTGCCCCAATCTGGAGTGCGGCGCGCCCATTTTCCGGCTCGTCCAGTCGGTTGAGCAGAAAATGACCGGCTTGCCAGGCACAGGCAGAGCCCAGTAAAGTCCTCGCTTGGCCGAGTGCGACGCCCGTTGGACAACCTGCCAAGCCCCTGATGGAGAATCTGTTGCTGACCCTATTGCGCGATGCCGGCTGGCCGATCTGGCCCCTGCTGCTGACCTCCGTCATCGCACTGGCGCTCATCGTCGAGCGCAGCCTGTCCCTGCGACGCGCACGAATCATTCCACCGACGGTGGAGGCCGAAGTGGGTGACATGGTGGCGCGCGAGCAGTATTCCGCGCAGGCGCTCGGCCGCCTGGCTCGCCACTCGCCCCTGGGCAGCGTGCTGGCTCAGGTCGTCCGCTACCGCCACCAGAGCCCGGCGCAACGGCGTCACGCGGTAGAGGAACAGGGACGATCCGTGGCGTTTCAGCTCAGCCGGCACGTGGATGCACTGGGCACTATTGCCGTGCTGGCGCCGTTGATGGGTCTGTTCGGTACGGTCGTCGGCATGATCGAGATCTTCGGCAGTTATGCCCCCACCTCGGGCGATCCCCGTGCGCTGGCAGCCGGTATTTCCATTGCCCTGTACAACACCGGCTTCGGCATCCTGATCGCCATCCCGGCTACCCTGTTTCACCGCTATTTTCGCAGTCGCGTGGACACACTCATCTTCGAACTCGAGACTGCGGCAGCACGCCTGTCGGAACGATTGGGCGACACCCCATGAATTTCCGGCGATCGCGCGCCAGCCACACCGACTCAGGCACCGAGATCAATGTCATCCCGCTGATCGACATTCTCCTGGTGATGTTGATCTTCCTGGCCAGCACCACGGCGTTCACGCGTTTTACCGAGCTTGAGGTCGTCTTGCCGCAAGCGGGTACGACAGCGACGGCCGCTGACGCCGCAACACTGGCCATCAGTGAAGATGGGCGCTATGCCCTGAATGGCCGGCTTGTGGACGTGCCCTCGCCCGAGGCTCTGGCACAGGCGCTGCGGCAGGTGGTCAGTGGCCCCACCCCGACCTTACTGATCAACGCAGATGGTCGAGCCAGCCACCAATCGGTGGTCAATGCCATGGAAGCAGCAAGGTTGGCCGGCATCGAGCGGGTGAATTTCGCGGCGCGCACCGGTCCATGACGATCGTGGCGCAACTGACCCGCTGGGTCATGCGGCAGTGGCAGGTCACCGGCTGGTTCTGTCGGGTGATGACGCCGCTGGCCTGCCTGACGGGCATGGTCGTCGCCCGAAAGCAAGCCGCGTTTGCCAGCGGGCGGCGCCAGGCGCACCATCCCGGCGTGCCGGTCATCGTGGTGGGCAACATACTGGTCGGCGGAACGGGCAAGACCCCCGTGGTGATTGCCGTGACGCAACACCTGCAAGCACTGGGCATGCACCCCGGCATACTCAGTCGCGGCTACGGCTCCCGCCGCTACCCCGACCCACAGGTGGGGGCGCATGATCTCGACCCGGACCGATTCGGAGATGAACCCGCCCTGATCAATCGTCAGACAGGCGCTCCGGTAGCGGTGCATGCCCGCAGAGCGCGTGCCGCGACGGCATTGCTTGATGCCTTCCCGGATATCGATGTCATCGTGTGCGACGATGGCCTGCAGCACCTTGCCCTTGCCCGCGATATCGAGATCATCGTGCAGGATCAGCGCGGCATCGGTAATGGGCACCTTCTGCCCGCCGGGCCGCTGCGCGAACCCGCCACCCGTCTCCAGCAGGTGGCAGCGGTCATTACCAATCACCGCAGTCTGCCCCTGACCCTGGCGGCGGGACCGGCTGAGAGCCCATTTTCACATTCCACGCGCAAGGCGGCTCTACCTGCTCAGGGGTCACCTGGGTCACCTTCAAGCCCCCTGCGCATCGAGATGCACATCGTCGCGGGCCAGACACGGGAACTGAACGGTTCGGGCAGACGCACCCTGGCCGAGTGGGCGGAACTGTCGGCGGACATGCGGATCAGCGCTGCGGCAGGCATCGGTCAACCCGAATCTTTTTTCAGCCTGCTTGAACAGGCTGGCATCCGATTGCAGCATCGCATCGGCCTCGCCGACCATTTCGACTACCGTGCCTCTCCCTTTGCAGACCTGAACACCGATATCATTCTGGTGACGGCGAAGGATGGCGTGAAGTGCCATCACCTGAGCGACGCCAGGCTGTGGGAGGTTCCGATCGAGGCGATCTTCGACCCGCCCGAGTTTCCCGGCGTGCTCCTCGATGCACTTGCCATGGCGAACTCGCGCAGGTCAAGCGTGCGCCATCGAGGCAAACTGCTTTAGAATTCGCGCATGGAAACCCGACTCTTCGACATTCTCGTCTGCCCGGTCTCGAAAGGCCCGCTCGAATTCGATCGCACCAAGAATGTGCTGATCTCCCGTACCGAAAGGCTTTCGTTTCCGATTCGCGACGGCATTCCCGTGCTACTGGTGTCCGAAGCCAGCCCGCTGGACCCTGTCGCGCCGCCCGCACCTGCTGCCCCCTGACCGACCATGACCTACACCGTCGTCATCCCGGCGCGCATGGCGTCCACGCGCCTGCCCGGCAAGCCGCTAGCTGATATTCATGGGGTGCCCATGGTCGTCAGGACAGCGCGGCGTGCCAGCGGTTGTGGTGCCGACACCATCGTCGTGGCCACCGACGACGTTCAAGTGCGGGACGCCTGCGTGGCGGCCGGCCTGCGAACCCTCATGACCGCCGCCAGCCATCCCACAGGGACGGACCGACTGGCCGAAGTGGTCGATATCCTTGCGCTCGGCGACGATGACATCGTGGTCAACCTTCAGGGTGACGAGCCCTTGATCGACCCAGCCCTGCTCGATGCCGTGGCCCGCTTGCTGGCCCGCCACCCCGACGCAGCGATCGCCACGTGCGCTGCACACCTGGACCGGGCCGAGTCGCTGTTCAATCCCAATGTCGTCAAGGTCGTCTGCGATCAGCACGGCCGTGCCCTCTATTTTTCCCGTGCACCCATCCCCTGGGCGCGCGACGCGCTCTCCGATGGCCGCGAGCGGGTGGCCGATGGCCTGCCGGCCCTGCACCATATCGGGCTTTACGCCTATCGCGCTGGTTTTCTGCGCGAATTCCCAAGACTCGAACAGGCGCCGCTCGAGCGCTTCGAAGCGCTTGAGCAGCTGCGCGCCCTGGAACACGGTCATCGCATCGTCGTGCATATCTGCGACGGCCACCCGGCAGCAGGTGTGGACACGCCCGAAGACCTTGCCCGTGTCAGGGCCATTTACGCAAATGGGTTATAAGTCAGCATCCCGCGATATGCACGTGCAAGCAGCGACTTGCGGCATAATCAGCTGCAACAAGATATTTTCATAGATCCTCAGGAGTAGTCATGCGTTTAATCCTGCTAGGCCCCCCGGGCGCAGGCAAGGGCACCCAAGCCACCTTCATCACGCAACAATTCGGCATTCCCCAGATTTCCACGGGCGACATGTTGCGTGCGGCAGTGAAAGCCGGCACCGAGCTTGGGCTAAAGGCCAAGCAAGTCATGGATGCGGGCGGCCTGGTGTCGGACGCATTGATCATCGGGCTGGTGCGAGACCGCCTGACCCAGCCTGACTGCAATAATGGGTACCTGTTTGACGGTTTCCCACGCACGCTGCCCCAGGCCGATGCGCTCAAGGAAGCGGGCATCAATCTGGACTTCGTCGTCGAAATCGACGTACCGGAAGAGGACATCATCGAGCGCATGAGCGGTCGGCGGGTGCACCCCGCCAGCGGACGCACCTACCACGTGCGGTTCAACCCGCCGAAAGTGGAAGGTCAGGACGACATCACCGGCGAGCCACTGGTTCAGCGTGATGACGATCGCGAAGAAACCGTGCGACACCGCCTGTCGGTCTATCGCGACCAGACGCGGCCACTGGTCGACTACTACTCGAGCTGGGCAGACGCCGACAGCAAGGCCCCCCGGTATCGCAAGATTTCCGGCGTGGGTTCGGTCGAGGAAATCACTGCGCGTCTGAAAAAGGCGCTCAGCGCCTGATCGGCCCAGCCTGCCTCACCCCAGTCCGTACACATCAGGAATCTCATGGATATCGCAAATCACGTTTTTGTCGTTACGGGCGGGGCGTCCGGCCTGGGTGCAGGCACAGTGCGCATGCTCGTGGCGCAGGGCGCTCGCGTGGTCATCGCAGACCTGCAGGATGACCCCGGCCAGGCGCTGGCCAGTGAATTGGGCCAGACGTATGTGCATTGCAACGTCACATCCGAAGATGATGCTCA
Source organism: Burkholderiaceae bacterium (assembly GCA_041648375.1). GTDB lineage: Bacteria > Pseudomonadota > Gammaproteobacteria > Burkholderiales > Burkholderiaceae_B > Schauerella. The sequence continues at coordinate 4,767 of JBAZPE010000156.1, forward strand.
GGCGGTTGTCGACGCCGCGGTGTCCCTGGGTCCGGTGTACGGATTGATCAACTGCGCAGGCATTGCGCCGGCGGCCAAGATCGTGGGCAAGTCGGGCGCGCACGCGCTGGACCTGTTCCAGAAAGTCATCTCGGTCAACCTGATCGGCAGCTTCAACATGATGCGGCTGGTCGCCCAGGCCATGAGCGAGAATGCGCCCTTGTCCACCGGCGAGCGTGGCGTGTTGATCAATACGGCGTCCGTCGCTGCCTATGACGGGCAGATCGGTCAGGCGGCATACGCCGCATCCAAGGCAGGTGTGGTGGGTATGACGCTGCCCATTGCCCGCGACCTGGCACGCTCGGGTATCCGCTGCGTCACCATTGCGCCCGGCATATTCGGCACACCCATGGTGGCAGGCATGCCGCAGAACGTTCAAGACGCGCTGGCGGCCAGCATTCCCTTTCCTGCACGACTGGGCACGCCCGAGGACTACGCCAAACTGGTGCACAGCATCATCACCAACGAAATGATCAACGGCGAAACCATCCGACTCGATGGCGCCATTCGCATGCCGCCGAAGTAAGCCGGCCTGCTCCGGTCCGGCGCTCTCCCCTAATGTCCCTGTTCCGATCGGCTGCCACCATCAGCAGCTTTACCTTTCTGTCGCGTATCACGGGTTTGGTACGCGACATTCTCATTGCACGCGCGTTTGGTGTCGGTCCACTGACCGATGCATTCTGGGTCGCGTTTCGCATTCCGAATCTGTTGCGGCGCCTGTTTGCCGAAGGGGCATTTTCCCAGGCCTTCGTGCCCATTCTCGGGGCAGCACGCACCGACCGCAGTGACGAAGAGGTTCGCGTTCTGCTGGACCGGGTCGCGCTGCTGCTGACTGCGGTATTGATGCTCATCACCCTGATCGGGGTCATCGCCGCGCCCTGGGTCGTCATGGCGATGGCCAGTGGCATGACCCATGAAGCCCGCAGTGATCAATTCCAGGCCGCTGTCTGGATGACGCG
>JBAZPE010000157.1:0-5762 GCA_041648375.1 Burkholderiaceae bacterium
CGTCACCGGAACCGAGAACGAATCGATCAGTTCGCCACCGCTGGCCTTGAGCGCCTCGCCCAGCTCCTTGCGTACGGCCTGGCCCAGGGCGTCATCCACGTACACCAGGGCGAAACGTTTGAGATTGCGCTCCTTCACCATATAGGGGGCGAGCGTGCGCACTTCCAGGTTGATCAGCGGGATCGTGTTCCAGAAGTATTCTCCCAGATCGGCAAGGTCAGGTCCCACGCCACCGCCGTTGACCACCACGGTCTTGGTTCGGGCCGCGATCGGCGCGATGGCCTTGGAAACGCCGGTGAACCCGGTCAGCACGAAGGGGGTCTTGTTGACGTTGATCAACTTGTTCACCCCAATCACGCCTTGCATGGGCAAAGCCTGGCTATCCTCATAGACAATGGAGAGCTTGCCCTTGAGCTTCTTGTCGGCGTTGATGTGTTCGACGGCAAGATTGGCGCCAGAGCTGAAAATCTGTCCGTATTCGGCGTTGTTGCCGCTTTGCGGAAACAAGCCACCGATCACGAGGTCCTGTGCCCAGACACTGGATGCACTGACCAGAAAAACTGATGCTGCCATGGCGCGCACTACTCGGATGGTAGAGGTCTGCATGTCTGTCTCCTGAGGATAAAAGCGTGGACCCGCTTTTTTGTGTGGCACACAATAGCGCCAGCCATTTTTGTCTGGCAATCGGATTGTGTGAAACATAGGGTTTTGGATAAGTGAAGGACGCACGCAAACGTAAAAGTCGCATAGTTGCGCCTATCTCTGGTGTTACACTTTTCGCATCCAGCATGGATGTCGAATGAACCCCAGTAGCCTCCCGGATTTTCTGGACAGTTATCCCGAACCCTCCCTATTGGGTCTGGCTTTCGGGGCTGCTGCCATGTTGTTGATCGGCCTGGGCATCACCTTGCGCGGCTACCTGCGTCATCGCGTCACCCAGCAGCGGCTGGACGATAGCCAGACCCGCATGAAGGCCCTGATGGATACTGCCGTCGATGGCGTGGTCATCATCGATGCCAAAGGCCATATCGTGGAATTCAATGCATCGGCCGAGCGTATCTTCGGCTGGCGCCGCGCCGAGATCGTGGGCAAAAACGTCACCGAGCTCATGGACTACTCGATACGGGCCAGCCATGACGGTTTTCTGGCCAACTACCTGCGCACCGGCGAAGGAAAGATCATCGGACGTGGGCGCGAGCTGCAGGGGCTGCGCAAGGATGGCGCCACCATGCCGATACGCCTGGCCATCGGTCATGCCCATCTGCCCGATCAGGACGTTTTCGTCGGTTTTGTGACCGACATCTCCGATCGGGTCGAAATGGAGCTCGCGATGCGCGTCAGCGAGCAGCAGCTGCGCTCGCTGGTGCGCAACATTCCGGGCATCTGTTTTCGCTCGCTGGCCGCCGAACCCCGCTCGACACTGTTCATCAGCAATGCGGTGGAACGCTTCACGGGTTATCCCGCTTCCGACTTCCTCGGTCAGCCGCCCAAGCGCCTGATGGCCGACCATATTCATCCCGACGATCGCAACCTGGTGCGCACTGCCATCGCGCAAGCCCTGGCCTCCGATCGGGACTTTCACATGCAATACCGGCTGCTGCATCGCGACGGCAGTCAGCGCTGGGTATGGAGTAACGGCAGCAGCGTGCGCGACGGCAGCGGCCGAGTGAAGTGGATCGACGGCGTGATCCTGGACATTACCGAGCGCCACGAAATGGAGGGGCAGTTCCGCCTGGCCAAGGAAGCGGCCGAACGCGCGGCGCAGGCACGCTCTGACTTTCTGGCCAATATGAGCCACGAAATTCGTACGCCGTTGAATGCCATCCTCGGGTTTACCGACGTCATGCTCAACAATCGTCCGGCGGGCGATGACCGACGCTACCTCGAAACCATTCGCGGGGCAGGGGACTCGCTGTTGCACGTGCTCAACGATGTGCTCGATTCGGCCAAGCTGGACCGCGGTGCGGTGGATCTCGAAATGCTGGACTTCGATTTGCGCCAACTGGTGCATGCCCTGCGCGAGACGATGGGGCCAGGTGCGGTGGCCAAGGGTCTGGCGCTTGAGGTCAACGTGGCTGAAGACGTGCCCAGACATGTGCGAGGCGACCGTTTCCGCATCGGTCAGGTGCTGACCAATCTGCTGGGCAATGCAGTGAAATTCACTCAGACCGGACGCGTGGATCTGGACGTGTCCAACGTGCCCGATGGCATCATGTTCGTTGTGCGCGATACGGGAATCGGCATTGCCGCCGACCGCCTGCAGGCCATTTTCGAGCCGTTCACGCAGGCCGATGCGTCCATGAGTCGACGCTTCGGCGGCACTGGGCTGGGCACCACCATCAGCAAGCAGTTGGTATCGCTCATGCAGGGGCAGATCTGGGTCGAGAGCGAGGTTGGCGCGGGCAGTCGCTTTCATGTCGTGCTGCCCCTGGAAACGTCGCCTCAGGCCGCTGCGACCGGCCCGGGTGCGAAGGCGGCGGCTCGGCGTTCGCTGCGTGTGCTCATCGCCGACGACGTCAAGCAGAATCTGGAGATGATGCAGCTGCTGCTGGTGCAGAAGGGGCACCAGGTGGTGCTCGTCGAGGACGGACAGGCTGCCATCGTCGCAGGCAAGCAAGGCGGGTGGGACATCATCCTGATGGATATTCATATGTCGGGAATCAGTGGCCTGGCGGCGACGCGAGATATCCGCGCACATGAGGCCGCCGTCGGTCGCCACACGCCCATCGTGGCACTCACGGCCGCCGTGCTGCCCGATGACCGTGCGGCGGCGCTGGCTGCCGGCATGGATGGATTCGTCTGCAAGCCTGTGGACATTGATGCGCTCGATGCTGAAATCAATCGGCTGACGGGTTCGCCAGGAGGCGCCTGGACGGCCGGGCGGGTCGATGCCGGGCATAACGATATTCCCGATCTCGATGCCGTGACGGGCCTGGCACGCTGGGGTGGCAAACACGACGCCTACACGCTTGCCATGACGACTTTCGTCGAGAGCTATGCCAACACCGGCGCCATCCTGGGCGGATTTCTAGCCAAGGGCGAGTTTGCCGAGATCGCCAGCCTGGCCCACAAAGTGCGCGGTGCAGCGGCCAATCTGGGGCTGGACCGATTGGCTGAACGGCTTGACGTGCTCGAGCGTGCCAACCTGCAACCCGGGCAGTATGCGGGGGCGCAAATACTGATCGGCTCGGTCGAGCACGCGATACTCGACGCCAGCGCGGCGATCGCGAGCTTCACACGTGAACACCAGCCGGTTCCGGCTCCCAAATGGGGCGAGCTCGCGTTCGATCAGATTGAACAAGCCGGTATGCGGTTGATGGAGCCGCTCTCACGGGCGACGCTGAACGAGCGCGCCTGGTGCGACTTCAGGGCATTGGTGCCTGAGCACGTCCCCGGCATGGCCGAGCTGACCCTGGCCATCGATGACTTGAATCTGAATCGGGCATATGGCCATCTGGCGGCCGTTTTAAGTTACCTTGACACTTGCGCCCACCCGGAACAATCATGATGTCCCACACTGCCACATCCATCCTCATCGTGGACGACGAAACAGCAAATCTCCAGTTGCTGCGTCAGATCCTGCAGGATGATTACCAGGTCGCGTTCGCGCGTACCGGGCAGGAGGCACTGGACCATGCGCGCCAGCACCATCCCAATCTCATACTGATGGATGTGATGATGCCTGGTATGACGGGGTACGAGGCCTGCCGACGCCTGAAGGCCGATCCTCAGACGGCCGCCATTCCGGTCGTGTTCGTCACCGCGCTGAACGGCACCCATGACGAGGTCGCCGCGTTCAGTGCGGGCGGGGTGGACTTCATCAACAAGCCTGTCAGTCCGCTCACGGTCAAGGCTCGTGTGCGCACGCACCTCTCGCTGGTGCATGTGGAAGAACTCAAGGCCACGCGACTGCAGATCGTGCAGCGTCTTGCGCGCGCGGCCGAGTATCGCGACAACGACACCGGCCAGCATGTCGTACGCATGAGCCTCTATGCCTATACGCTGGCGATTGGCTATGGCCTGAGCGAGCCAGTCGCCGATGACCTGCTCAATGCGTCGCCCATGCACGACATCGGCAAGATAGGTATTCCTGATCACATCTTGGGTAAGCCAGGCCCACTAAATGCTGAAGAATGGGTAACGATGCGCAAGCACCCGATGATCGGCGCGGAAATCATCGGCGAACACACCAACTCAATGCTCCATATGGCACGCGAAATAGCGCTGTGTCACCATGAAAAATGGGACGGTAGCGGCTATCCAGGCGGGCTGATGGGTGAAGAAATTCCGATTTCTGCCCGAATCGTAGCGGTGGCCGACGTCTTTGATGCATTGACGTCGCGCCGGCCATACAAGCACGCCTGGCCGGTCGATGAGGCGCTTGCGCATATCCGGGCGCAGAGCGGCCTGCATTTCGACCCTGCTCTGGTCGATGTGCTCGACCGTTCACTTCCCCGCATACTCGAGATCAAGAGCAAGTGGAGTGAAACATGACTGAACCGATCGCTGGAAGTGCGCGGGCACTTCAGCAGATCGTGGGCGGCACCACCGAAGGCATCATCCTGATGGATACCCACGGGAGCGTGACGTGGGCCAATGCCGCTGCGCTGCGACTGCACGAGATCAAGACCATCGGCGAACTCGGCGAGGACGTCAAATCCTATCGACAACGATTCACCCTGCGATACGTTGGCGGGCAGAAGGTACTCAAGGCGGGTTACCCCATGGAGCAGGCCCTGGCCGGCAAGAAAGTCGAGCGCTCGGTGATGCAGTTGTTCGCACATGGAGACGCCGAGCCGATCGGGGTACACAGCGTCCATGCGCTGACACTGGGTGCCAGAGATAACGTCGAGGGCTACGCAATCGTCCACGAGGACATCACGCGGCAGCACGAGGCCGAGGAGCGCTTCGAACGCACCTTCTCTACCAATCCGGCGCCTGCGCTGATCTGTCGACTCTCTGATCAGCGATTCATCAAGGTCAATGAAGGCTTTCTTGCCATGGCGCACTATTCGCGCAACGCCTTGCTGGGGCGGTCGATCCGCGAAACCGATATGTTCCTGGACCTGGAACTGCGCAAGATGACGCAAGGTTGCCTGGATAACTGCGAGAGCATCGGGCAGATAGAAACCCAGATCCGCACAGGGGATGGCCAGGTCAAGCAAGTGCTCGTTGCGGGGCAGCCGCTGGAGGTTGCCGACGAGACCTGCATGCTGTTCACTTTCGTGGATCTGGATCCCAGACGGCAGGTCGAATCGGCGTTGCGCGCGAGCGAAGAGCTGTTTTCGAAGGCTTTCCAGATGGCACCCGTTCCCATGCTCGTAGCCGAGCGCGATTCCGGCAGAATCGTCAATGCCAACGAAGCCTTCATGACCGTCACCCATTATAAAAGCGAGCAGTGGAAGGGGCAGACGATCGCGTCACTCAAGCTATGGAAGCAGCCTGCCGGCTTGAAAGCGCTGGATGCGGCGCTGGATCGTGGTGACCGCGTGCGTGATGTCGACACCCTGATCGCCACCGGTGATGGCGACATGCTGCAGTGTGTGGTGTCGGCGCAGCGCGTGCGCATCGGCGAGCGCGATTGTGCATTGATGGTGGTGCAGGATGTCACCCAGCGCAAGCGCAATGAGACCGAATTGATTTCAGCCATCGATGCGGTGATGCAGGACACGTCCTGGTTCAGTCGCACCATTATCGAGAAACTGGCGTACTTGCGCCGATCTGGCGACAGTTCGGCCTCAGACGCCGCGTTGGCGGATTTG
>JBAZPE010000158.1:0-5752 GCA_041648375.1 Burkholderiaceae bacterium
AGCAGGGCCTCGGCCAGGGCCATGCCCACGGCGTTGCCCAACCCCTGACCCAGCGGGCCGGTGGTGGTTTCGACGCCGGGGGTGATGCCCACTTCAGGGTGACCCGGCGTCTTGGAATGCAGCTGACGGAAATTCTTGAGTTCCTGCATGGGCAGGTCGTAACCGGTCAGATGCAGCAAGGCGTAGATCAACATCGAACCATGGCCATTGGACAGCACGAAGCGGTCACGATTGAACCAGGCGGGATCTGCAGGATTGTGACGCAAATGACCCGTCCACAACGCTTGGGCAATTTCTGCCATGCCCATGGGCGCACCGGGGTGACCCGAATTGGCTTGTTGCACCGCATCCATCGAGAGGGCTCGGATGGCGTTGGCGAGGGAGGACGAGGGCGCGGCGGGTGATGTCATTGAATACTCTTGAACGGTGACTTGCACCCCGCGTTACCGATCGATCGTTGCAGGGAACAGGACGGTCAGGAAAGCTCAAGATTTTAGCACTCGTCTCGCGTCACGCTAATTAAGGCACACTTACACTACGACCTGTCTCTTCTCGGAACACGCTCCCGCATGGCTACACCCCGCTTTTTCTGCCCGGAAGGGCTCGCGCCCGACATCACGCTCGATCTGCCTGAGGCGCTGAGTCATTACGCCGCCCGCGTGCTGCGCATGAAGCATGGGGCGCCCGTGGTGCTATTCGATGGTCGCGGCGGGGAATATCCAGGCCATCTCGAGATCGATGGCAAGCGCAGCCGTGCCAGGCTGGGAGCCTTCAGTCCACGCGAGGCCGAGCTGGCCGGCACGCTCACACTTGTGCAGGGGCTGCCCAGCGCCGACAAGATGGACTGGATCATCGAAAAAGCAGTCGAGCTGGGCGTCAGCCGGGTGGTGCCCATTGCCGCCGAACGCAGCGTGCTGCAACTGACGGGCGAGCGACGCGACAAGCGTCTGGCGCACTGGCGGCGCGTGGCCGAATCGGCTGCCGAACAATGCGGACGCAATCGCATCATGCAGATTGATGCGCCGCTCGCGCTCAAGCAGTGGCTGGCACTGCCGGCCCAGGGGCTGCGCCTGATGTGTCACCCCCAGGCCCAGGCCACCCTGCGCACAGCGCTGGCAAACGGGCCCGATCACGTGACCCTCGTGGTCGGCCCGGAAGGTGGCTGGTCAGATGCCGAAATGGCACTGGCCGAATCGGGCGCCGAGCGGCTCACGACCGTGCGTTGGGGCGAGCGCGTGCTGCGCACGGAAACGGCAGGGCTTGCCCTGGCCGCTGCCTGCACCGCCCTGCTGGACTGGGCGTGAGGCAGGCCAGACGTATCAGGACTCGCCGTAACGGGGTGCCGCGACACCAGGTTCGGGGTCAGGATGACGGCCAGCGTGCTCGATCACGAAGCTGAACGAGCGGTCATTTTTCTGAGCGAAGGTACTGACATCGGTACACACGGACGCGATCCGAGCCGCGTCTTCTTCCAGCGCAGGGTCGCCGGAATGCAGGCGGTAGAACCACAGCGCGACACCGGTTTTCTGATCGAGCACGGTGTCGCACAGGCAGTCGTAGAGGGCATCGAAGCTGCCGCCGAAGAATTCCGGGAAATCCACTGCGCGCGCCACGGCGCGGAACACGGCCGAGCGGCTGCGCGCCTTGTCGCAATCGGCCACGAACAGGGCAATACCGAGTTCGGCAGTGACCTCCACCATGACCGCCTTGTCCAGACCATCATGATCGATCTCGCCGCCCTGGCGCAGCAGTTCGGGCAATTTGGCCGAGGGGGTTCGCGCCATACACTTCTCCTTGAAAACGCGAGCTTCTACGGCGCGGCCCCAAGCCTGTCGGTGGGGTCAAGGCGCATCAAAAAACTCGATGACCTCTGCGCTACGCTGCATCGTATCGGCATAACCGAGTTCGATCAATCGGCGGGTGTAACCACCCTCGAACAGTAAGTAGGACAAAAGCGAGCCCCCACCCGATGACTTCGCATCCGGCGAGATCCCCAGCACCCTGAAAAGGGCCAGCAATTCGCCCGGCAGATCGTTCATGTGAGCCAGCGCCAGGTCATCCAGCGAGGTGCGTGGGGACAAGGCAAGCACCCGAATCGGGCGCGGCGAGCCCCTACCGGACGGCGACGCATGCACCACACTGGCGCCATCGGGCCCGCCCGCGTCATCGAGCAGCGCATTGACATCGGCGAGCCGCTCGATATCCATCGCCACGCTGTCCAGAAATATATTGGACAGGGCATGACCGCCGATCTGCGCCAGCGACGGATAAGGCGGGTCGTCGCTGCGTGCTTCGGGATGCACCTCGCTGCGGTGCCCGCTGCCAATCACCAGAACCCGATCGGCCCCCAGGCGTATGGCCGGGCTGATGGGCGCTAATTGCCGCATGGAACCATCCCCGCACCATTCGACCTTGCCCTCCACGGCAAGCGAGCGGGCGGGGAAGATGAAGGGAATGGCGCTGCTGGCCATGAGATGATCGGTGGAGATCCTGGCGGGCACCGCCCGGCGCAACGCGCGCTGCCAGGGTTCGATCCCATCATGGGATTGATAGAACGTGAGGTGCTGGCCCGAGTTGTAACCCGATGCGGTAATGGCCAGGGCAGCCAGGTGGCCCTGCTCCAGATTGCATTGCAACTGTTCGAAATCCAGCGCCTGATCAAGCAGCCCGGCCAGCGGTGCATTGTCCAGCAACGATCTCGGCTTGCGGCGCGCCCAACCGGAAAACATCCACCCCAGTGACAGCAGGCCCAGCCAGCGCACACCCGTGCGCAGCAGGCCAGGGGCGTCAGCCCGATACACCTGCGCGGTCGTGAGAGACGCCCACAGCCGGTTCAACCGCCTGAGCGACACATGCGGATGATGGGCACCCGCAGCCAGTGCGGTGGCATTGATGGCACCGGCCGACGTGCCGCACACAATATCGAAGGGAAAACGAAACGAGGCCGAGCGCGCAGGATCCAGAATATCGATCACTGCCCGCAAGGCCCCGGCCTGATAGGCTGCCCGCGCACCCCCACCGGTCAACACCAGGCCGGTGCGCGGGGCACCCGCCTTTGCGACAGGTGGTCCCCGATGCTCAGATAGGAGCGGGGTTGGCATCAACCACGGTCAACGCGGTCATGTTGACGATGCGACGCACCGTCGAACTGCTGGTCAGAATGTGCACGGGAGCGTTGGCACCCAGCAGGAACGGGCCGACCGCCACATTGCCACCCGCTGCCGTTTTCAACAGGTTGTAGGCAATGTTTCCGGAATCCACGTTCGGGCAGACCAGGAGATTGGCCTGGCCCTTGAGGGTGGATTCGGGCAACAGGCGCAAACGCAAGGTCTCGTCCAGTGCGCAATCGCCATGCATTTCGCCGTCGATTTCCAGATCCGGGTCCGACTCACGCACCAGGCGCAGGGCCTCGCGCATTTTCTCGCCAGACGCCGAACTGCCAGAACCGAAGTTAGAACGTGAAAGCAATGCCACCTTGGGCATCAAGTTCATGCTGGCCATCTTGTTGGCGGCGGCAACCGTGAATTCGGCGACCTGGGCTGCCGTGGGATCGTCGGTGACATGGGTGTCCACCAGCGCGACCGTGCGCTCGTTGACGAGCAGCACATTCATGGCGGCGTACACATTTGCACCAGGACGACGGCCGATGACCTCGTCAATGAAGCGCAGGTGATCGGCATAGGCACCCACCGTGCCGCAAATCATGCCGTCGGCATCGCCCAGATGCACCATCATGGCACCCACCAAGGTCGTGCGACGGCGCATTTCAACGCGCGCCATTTCCTTGGTGATGCCGCGACGGCACATCTTCTCCCAATACGTCGTCCAGTACTTGTGGAACCGATCGTCGTATTCGGGATTGCAGACCTGCACATCTTCGTTCAGGCGCAGACGCAGACCATATTTCTCGATCCGGGCCGCGAGCACTGCCGGGCGACCCACGAGAATAGGCTTGGCCAAGCCCTCGTCGACCACGACCTGCACGGCACGCAACACACGCTCATCCTCGCCTTCGGTGAAGACGATGCGCGCGGCCCCGCCCTCGCGCACCAGACGCTTGGCGTTGGAGAACAGGGGCTTCATGAAAGCGCCCGAGTGATACACGAACTGCTGCAACTGCTCGACATAGGCCGCCAGATCGGCGATCGGGCGCGTGGCCACACCGTCATCCATGGCCGCCTGGGCCACGGCTGCGGCGATGCGCACGATCAGACGCGGGTCGAACGGCTTGGGAATCAGGTACTGCGGGCCGAACGAAATGTCGTAGGTCCCGTAGGCGGCAGCCACGACGTCGTTCTGTTCCTCCTGCGCCAGCTGGGCGATGGCGACCACAGCCGCCTTTTCCATGCCACGGGTGATGGTGGTGGCACCCACATCCAGTGCGCCCCGGAAGATATAGGGGAAGCACAGCACGTTGTTGACCTGGTTCGGATAATCCGAACGGCCAGTGGCCATGACCACATCATCACGCACGGCATGCGCTTCTTCGGGCAGGATTTCGGGATTCGGATTGGCCAGTGCCAGAATGATCGGACGCGACGCCATGCGCGCCACCATCTCGCCCTTGAGCACACCGCCGGCGGACAGCCCCAGAAACACGTCGGCCTGATCGATTACCTCGGTCAGCTTGCGTGCATCGGTTTTTTGCGCAAAACGCGCCTTGTCGGGGTCCATCAGAACCGTACGGCCTTCGTAGACCACGCCTTCGATATCGGTGACCCAAATGTTTTCCAGGGGCAGCCCCAGATCGACCATGAGGTCCAGGCAGGCCAGCGCTGCAGCGCCCGCGCCGGAGGTCACGACCTTGACCTTCGTGATGTCTTTTCCGACGACCTTCAGACCGTTGATGAACGCCGCCGACACGGTAATGGCGGTGCCATGCTGGTCATCATGGAAGACAGGAATCTTCATGCGCTCACGCAGCTTGCGTTCGACGATGAAGCACTCTGGCGCCTTGATGTCTTCAAGATTGATACCACCGAACGTCGGCTCCAGACCGGCGATGATCTCCACCAGTTTGTCCGGATCCTCTTCGTTGATCTCGATATCGAACACATCCAGGCCGGCGAACTTCTTGAACAGAACGGCCTTGCCTTCCATGACGGGCTTGGAGGCGAGCGCACCGATATTGCCCAGTCCGAGCACGGCTGTCCCATTGGTGATCACACCCACGAGGTTGCCGCGTGCCGTGTACCGGAAGGCATTGGCAGGATCGGCAACGATCTCCTCACAGGCAGCAGCTACGCCGGGCGAATATGCCAGCGCGAGATCGCGCTGGTTGGACAGTTGCTTGGTGGGCGTGACCGATATCTTGCCCGGGCGACCGGACTCGTGATATTCAAGGGCAGCCTTGCGAAAGTTTTCATCCATGAGGCAGACACAATGTAACGTTGAGCGAAAGGCGCATCTTACTCCGTCAGGCGATTGTGGTCGCCCCCCCGTAGCGATTCTCTGGATCGAGGACCTGGCCCACCGCATCATTGAACGACGGCACGCGCGCGACAAGCGCAGCAAAAGCCGGTTCAGTCGAGCCTGTCGAAGCCGCCCGTTCGGTCAGGCCTGTGTACCGTGCGGCGTTGGTCGTAGGTGTTGAGGACAGCGCCTCAGTGAAGCCTGTCGAGGGCGACTGATCGTGCGCCTGTGGCACAGGCACGCGCAGCAGCCACTGGAGAATCCACCCGTAACGCCCCTGATGGCCCAGAAACACGCGCGCGACGTTGATATCGTCACTGCCCTGCGCGCTCGCAGGCAC
>JBAZPE010000159.1:0-5732 GCA_041648375.1 Burkholderiaceae bacterium
CCCCCACGATTTCGTGCCCTAGTGTCAATGGCAGTGTGACGCCTCGATCCTGCATGGACAGACGTTTGCCCCCGCCCAGATCGTAGGAGCCATGCCAGGTGTGGATGTCGGTATGGCAGACGCCGGCCGCAAGCACTTTGAGCAGCACCTCGCTGCCCTGCGGGGCTGGGGTGTCGACCTGCGCCTTTTGGAGGGGCCCGCCAAACGAGGTGACCTGATAGCTGATCATGCCTGTCTCCTATTTCACCAGGGGGCAACCACCCGCCTCAAGCGGCCGGAAGGCCTGATCGCCCGCAATGACGGCAACCTGGTTGTAGAGGTCCCAGGGACCTTTCGATTCTGCGGGCGTTTTGACCTGGAACAGGTACATGTCGCGCATGACCCGGCCATCGATGCGCAGTTTCCCATCACGCGTCATGAAGTCATTGATTGGCATGTCACGCATCTGCTGCATGACTTTGTCCGAATCCTTGGTGCCGGCCTGCTTGACGGCGTTCAGGTAGTGCGTGACGGCACCATAGGTACCCGCCTGCGTCATGGTGGGCTTGCGGCCCACTTTTTGTTCGAAACGTGCCGACCACTTGCGGGTCTCGTCGGTCTGGTCCCAGTAAAACGCCTCGGTCAGCATCAAGCCCTGGGCGAGCTCCAGGCCGATCGATTTCGCATCCGAGAGGAACACGAGCAGGCCCGCCAGCTTCTGTCCGCTGCCCTTTCTGCCGATGCCGAATTCAGCCGCCTGTTTGATCGAGGTGATGACATCGTTGCCACCCTGCGCAAGCCCCACGATCTTGGCGCCCGAGGCCTGCGCCTGCAGCAGGTAGGAGCTCATGTCGGTGGAATTCAGGGGCGCGCGCGCTGAGCCCGCGACCTTGCCACCCAGCTTTTCCACCACGGCCGAAGCGTCGCGCTGCAGCGAATGACCGAAGGAGTAGTCGGCGGTGATGAAGTACCAGCTGGTGCCGCCCTGCTTGGTGACCGCGTTGGCGGTGCCGTTGGACAGGGCATAGGTGTCGTAGGTCCAGTGCACGGTATAGGGCGAGCATGCCTTGCCGGTGATTTCCGAGCTGGCGGCACTGGTGACCATGACGATCTTCTTCTTCTCGCGACCCACCTCGCTGACCGCCAGCGCCGTGGCCGAGGTGGGCAGATCGGTGATCATGTCCACACCTTCCTGGTCGATCCAGCGTCGCGCCAGTCCGCTGGACACATCCACCTTGTTCTGGCCATCGGCCGAGACCAATTCGATCGGCTTGCCCAGAACCGTGCCCCCGAAATCGCTGATGGCCATGCGGGCCGCCTCGATCAGGCCCTTGCCCCCGATATCCGAGTAGCCGGAGCTCAGGTCTGCCAGCACACCGATCTTCACGGGTGCCTGATCCTGGGCGTGAGCGGTAAAGCCATAAAGCAGCGCAGTGGCGCAGGCGGCTGCGGCGAGTCGATGTGTCATGCTGTCTCCACGATTGTTATTTGCCGGTCAGGCTTTTCATGGCGTATTGCTTGATGCCACCACCTTTTGTATCGTAGGCGCGGCGTGGCGCGCATCGTCCGTTCGGACGAATTTGCACGCTGGCGCCGAAAGGCGCTCGATCGCGGGGCCTGTCGTTCACCGAATCGCACTGTTCATCACAAGGGACCATGGACGCTTCCTCATTGCGCCACGCGCTGGCGGCCGGCAAAGTAGGGATGCCGGCCGCACACGCGCGGCACATTGCACGCGAGGCACTGCTGGCCCGCATCGGCGAGCTCGCCTGCGATGCGGTCGTGCTGGTGCGCGCACCAGCGGGGTTTGGCAAGACGACGTTGCTTGGGCAGTGCGCAGCGCATTTCGTGCAGACCGGTGCGCGTGTGATCTGGTTGACGCTGGACCGTGCCGATAACGATGTGTCGCGGTTCCTGCAGGTGCTTGCGGCTGCGCTGGACGCCGCTGGCGTGCGTCGTAGTGTGCTCGCCGGGGACGATACGCAGGCGCTGACGATCCTGGATGCGTTGCAGCACCACACAAGTCCCCTGGTGCTGATCTTCGATGACATGGAGTCGATCGACGACCCTGCCGTGCTGGATTTCTTGAATCGCACCCTGTTCGCGCTTACGCCTGTGACACGCGTGCTGATGGGGGCACGCCATGTGCCGGGGCTGGCCTGGCACAGGCTGCGCATGGCGGGGCGGCTGGTGGAGTTCGACACGCGTGCGCTGGCGTTTTCGCTGCAGGAGACCACACGGTTTTTCAATCAGGGTGCGTCAACCGGGCTGACGCCCTCGGACATGCAGGTGCTGCATGACAAGACCGAGGGCTGGGTCGCGGCGCTGTGGCTCGCCTCGCTCTCGCTTGCCGGTGTCGAGCGAGCCAGTGCATTCGTGGCGCAATTCGCGGGCGATGATCGCGCCGTGGCGCAGTGTCTCTCCCATGACGTGTTTGATCGACAGGCGCCACAGACGCAGCGGTTTCTGCTTGCCACCAGCATTCTCAGGCGCATTGATGCGCCGCTGTGTCAGGCTTTGCTGCCCGGCCTGCCCTGTGCGGCGATTATCGAGGCGCTGGCCGATGCCGACATCATCTTGCGTACTGCGTCGGGTGACGGGCGCGCGTATCGGTATCACAGCATGTTCGCCACTTACCTGCAGGCGAGGTTGCGCACGACCTACCCGGACGAGGTCGTGCAGCTGCATCGCCAGGCGGCCGCCTGGTATGACGCGCAAGGCCGTGTCGTGCCAGCGATCGAACATGCCATGGATGGCGGCGATTTCGGTATCGCGGCAAGCCTGCTGCACAGGCATGCCGCCACCTTGCTCGAGCAAGGGCGGATGCGACTGCTGGCGCGCTGGTTTGCGCAACTGCCGGCGGCAGCCTTGCTGGCGTTGCCTGAGCTGCAGGCCATCAGAATCTGGGCGACGCTGTTCTCGCGGGGACCCGCAGACGCGATGGTCGAACTCGATGCACTGGACGAGCAGGCCACTGCCGGCCCGCAGGTTCAGACGCATCGGCTCGCGCTGCGGCCTTTGTTGTTATCGATGCTGGATCGTCATGAGCAAGCCTATGCGATAGGTATTGCGGCGCTGACTCAGGTGACGGCCATGAGCGGGCAACCCTCATTCGCGCAGACCGCGCTGACCAACGCAATGGCGCACGTTTGCGGCGCGCTGGGTCGTTATGCGCAAGCGCGCGAATTGCTGGATCGTGCGCGCGCGTCGCAGTCCGAACAGAGTCTGTTCAACACCATGTACTCCGAAGCCGTGGAGGGCTCGATCGATTTGCAGGCGGGGCGCTTTGCACAGGCCAGCGCGCGGTTCCGGCTGGCGGTGGGCGCACGGCCAGGCGGCATGCAGGCAGGCGCCTATGGCAACGCCTGGGCGGGTGTGCTGCACGCCGCATGCGTGTACGAGACAGGCGACCTGGCTGAAGCGGCTCGATTGCTCGATGTTTATGTGCCGCTGGGGCGAGACGTCGGGCTGCCCGACCACCTCATCCTGGGTTATGTCATGCAATCGCGCATTGCTGCGCGCAGCCAATCGGTCGAGCAGGCGTTCGTGCTGCTGGGTGAACTCGAATACCTCGGCCATCATCGCCGGCTGCCACGCATCGCGGCCAGTGCCCGGCTCGAGCGCGCCCGCGTGTTGCTGCTGCAAGGGCATGCGCAGGCGTCACGCGATGAGATGCGTCGTGCGGATAACCCGGATCTATGGGCACAGCTGGCCGGTTTGAGATTGGCCGCCAATGATTTTCTGTATCCCGCCATGGCGCAGTTGCGCTGGCAGACGCATGCAGGCGACGCACGGCAGGCCCTGGTGGCGCTGGCGCATGAACGCGCGGCCGCCTGCGCGCAGGGGCGGGTGCGTCGCACGTGGAAGCTGGATCTGCTGGCCAGTCTGGCGCTGGCGCGAACGCAAGACCAGGATCATGCCGATGACGTGCTGGCACCGGTTCTGAGCGTGGCCTGTGAGGAAGGGCTGCATGGTTTCATCGTGGATGAGGGGGCGTTGATGACGGCGCGCCTGATCGCGTTCGCGCACGGTGCGCACGGTCGTCGCTGGTTGGTCACGCCTGCGAGATCGGCAGCGATGGCGCGCTGGACCGGTGGCCTTGCGCAGACTGCGTCAACGTCAACAGCACCCATCGTGGCATCACCTGACGCTTCGCCAGGGGCAGGCTATGAGACGCTCACCCCCAAGGAGGCCGGCGTCCTGAATCTGCTCGCCGAGGGCCTCTCGAATACCGAGATTGCGGCACGCCTGTTCGTCTCGGAAAGCACGGTTCGCACGCACCTGCGCAGCCTGAACGTCAAGCTCTCGGCAAACAGTCGCACACAGGCCGTCGCGCGGGCGCGGCGAGCGGGGCTGATTGTTTGATGGATCTATTCGCTGCCAGCGCGGTGCGGCGAACGATCAGATCGGGCAGCCCGCACGAGCTGTCAGGCCGGTTTGAACATCGGCACGGATCGCCCGTCATCCAACTGCTTGAAGACGACTTGCACGGCGCTGTCGATCGCCGGTTGATCCAGCGGTGCCTCCACCAGATTGCTCAGCAGAATGGGGCCTTCTTCCAGTTCGATGGCCACCACGATGTAAGGCTCAGCGGCGCGACGCATGAAGCTCGCAGAATGGATCTTTCCGCGGCCGCTGGACGGTTTCCATTGCAGGTCCACGCTGCCGCAGAAAGGGCAAAAGGGCCGGGGGTACCAGTGCGCACGGTTGCAGCTGGTGCACGTGGGCAGCACCAGCTGCGCGCGCGCGGCGGCGTCCCAGAAGGGTTTCGAATGCGGGTGTTGAGCGAGTATCTGTTCGAATGACATGATGGTTATTCCCGTCCGAAGATGACCGTGGCATGGCCGTGGCCACTGCCCATAACCCCACCGGGCCCGCAGGCCAGGGCAAGCGAGCAATCCGGTACCTGTACCGCCGCATGGGCTTCGCCGCGCAGTTGGCGCACGGCCTCGATGGCCTTGGTCATGCCGCCTCGATTGTTCGGATGGTTGTTGCACAAGCCACCCCCATCGGTGTTCCAGGGCAATTTGCCGTGCCCGGAGATCAGCCCGCCGTCTTGCACGAAGCGCCCACCTTCGCCCTTCTTGCAGAACCCCAGGTCCTCGAGCTGCGCAATCACCATGATGGTGAAGTTGTCGTAGATCGAGGCGTACTGGATGTCCTTGGGCGTGACGCCGGCTTCGGCGAACGCGGCCGGGCCCGAGCGGCTTGCGCCGGTGGTCACCAGGTCGGGATAGCCCGCGTTCTGCGTGTAGATCGTTTCCCCGGCGCCCAGCACCGGAATCAGGGGACGTTTCAGGCTACGCGCGATTTCGGGGCGCACCAGCACGAGTGCGCCGCCGCCGTCGCTGATCACGCAGCAATCCAGCCGATGCAGCGGATCGGCAATGACGGGCGAGTTCACGACGTCTTCGACAGTGACCGGCTTGCGGAACATCGCATTCGGGTTGTGCTGGGCATGCGTGGAAGCGGCCACGCGTACCCAGGCGAGCTGTTCTGCGGTCGTGCCATACAAATGCATGTGACGCGCAGCCATCATGCCGTATTGTGTGGCGATGGTGTTTCGGTAAGGCGACTCCCACGGTACATCGGGTCGATCCGGTTCGCCCACACGTGCGGCGGTGCCGGTCGCCATGCCCTCGCTGCGGGGACGGCCCGCCAGCGTGAGCAGCGCCACATTGCACTTGCCCGCGGCAATGGCCTGCGCCGCATGCGCGATGTGCATCAAGTAGGAGCATCCGCCGGTGTCGGTC
>JBAZPE010000160.1:0-5706 GCA_041648375.1 Burkholderiaceae bacterium
CACGACGCTTGATGCAAGCGCCGGGGCGCCAACCGCCGATATCCCGGCACCGGGTGATGTCTGGGTCGATGCGCAGTTGCTGTCGTTGCTGGGCATCGGCCTGGGCGATCCGTTGACGCTGGGCGACAGTCGTTTCAAGGTGACGCGCATCGTCACCTATGAGCCCGATCGCGGCATGCAGTTCGTCAATGTGGCTCCACGCGCGTTGATCAATGCTGCCGATCTGCCCGCTACCGGTTTGCTCGGACCGGGTAGCCGCCTCGACTACCATTTTCTGATTGCCGGTGCCGACGCGTCGGTCAAACGGTTCGAAGCGTGGGTGACACCCACGCTGGCCAAAGGGCAGCGTCTGGATACGCTTGAAACCGGTCGTCCCGAAGTGCGACGCGCCCTTGATCGTGCCCAGCGTTTCCTCGCACTCGTGGCACTGCTTGCTGTGCTGATCGCGTCGGTAGCCGTGGCGCTTGCCGCCCGGCGCTTCATGCTCAGGCATCGCGACGGCATCGCCGTCATGCGCTGTCTGGGCGCCGGGCAGGGGCAGATTGCGCGTATGTTGTTCGCAGAGTTCGCGGTTGTCGGCGTGGGCGCGTCGGCCGCGGGTGCATTGCTCGGGCTGGGGGTGCATGCATTGCTCATCCAGGCGCTGGCCGGCCTGATCGAAACCGAACTGCCGGCACCCACGATGTTGCCCGCGTTGCAGGGGCTGGTGGTGGGTATCTGGCTGCTGCTGGGGTTTGCACTGCCCTCGCTTGCCCAGTTGCGTCATGTGCCTCCGGCCCGTGTCCTGCGGCGCGATCTGCAACCGCTGCAAGCGCGGGGGCTGGTCGGCTATAGCGTAGGGGCAGTGGGGTTTGCGGGCATCATCTGGTGGTTTGCCGGTGATATCAAGCTCGGTGCCACTGTCGCAGGGGGCTTTCTGGGCGCCTTTATCCTTTTCGCGCTGGCCGGTGCCATCGCCCTGTGGGTGCTCGAACGTGTGCGCCATCGGGTCACGGGCTCGCCCGCCCTGCGCTTCGCGCTGGCCGGTCTGGTTCGCAGACGCGCCGCCACCATAACCCAGTTGTGTGCCCTGGCGATCGGCATCATGGCCCTGCTGCTGCTCACCATGACGCGCACCGATCTGATCGATGGCTGGCAGCGTACGCTGCCAGCCGATGCGCCCAATCGTTTCCTGATCAACATTCAGCCCGATCAGCGCGAACCGGTCGCCAATTTCCTGACCCAGGCAGGTATCAAACAAGCCTGGCTGGCCCCCACTGTCCGGGGGCGACTGGTGCAAATGAACGGGCGCAACATCGGCGCCGATCAGTACGACGAGCCGCGCGCCAAACGACTGGTGGATCGCGAGTTCAATCTGTCCTACGCGGCGGCCATCCCGGATTACAACCGCATTGTGTCGGGCCGGCCGCTCGATCCACAGGCCATGGAAGTCTCCATGGAATCCGACATTGCGAAAACGCTGAAGCTTTCCCTGGGCGACACCTTGACCTTCGACGTGGCAGGGGAGCTGGTCACCGTCACGGTCACCAGCACGCGTACCGTGGCCTGGGACACCTTCCAGGTCAATTTCTTCGCCATCCTGACCCCGCCTGCGCTTGAGCAGGCACCGCAGACCTTCCTGACCTCGTTTCATCTGCCGCCCGAGCAGGTGCCCCTGCTACCCAAGCTCGTGCAGGCATTTCCCAACCTGACCGTGTTCGATGTGGATGCCATCCTGGGCCAATTGCAGGGGGTGCTCGATCAGGTGGTCAATGCGGTTCAGTTGCTGTTCGGCTTTACGCTGGCCGCCGGTCTGCTCGTGCTGGGTGCTGCACTGACAGCCACGCGTGATGAAAGGACTCGCGAGGCGGCGCTGCTGCGTGCGCTAGGTGCCACCCGTGGCCAGTTGGCACGGGCCCAGCGCATCGAGCTGCTGGCCATCGGTGCGCTGGCAGGGGTGCTGGCGGCCGCCGGTGCCCAGGCTATCGCACTGGGCTTGTCTGCTTTCGTATTCGACTTTCCCATCACGCCGGGCATCTGGCCCTGGTTGCTGGGATGCGCCGTCGGCATGCTGGGCGCCTGGGCGGGCGGTATATTGGCATTGCGAGGCGTATTGCGCGCCCCGCCATTGGTGACATTGAGGGAAGCTGCATGAGCACGACAGGCCCGCTGGCGCAAAACGAATCCACGGTCGATGCGACCTTTGGCGAAATCGATCACACGCGCAGCCTTTTCGATCAGATCGGAGGTGAACCGGTCATCCGGGCGGTCGTCGATCGCTTCTATGATCTGATGGACATCGATGCCGATTTGCTCGCGTTGCGTCAGGCCCATGGCCCTCATCTGGATTCGGCACGCGAGAAACTGTTCATGTTCCTTTGCGGTTACTTCGGCGGGCCCGATTACTACGTCTCAACATACGGTCATCCGCGCTTGCGGGCTCGGCATCTCCCGTTTTCCATCGGTGAGATCGAGCGTGATCAGTGGGTGATCTGCATGGGGCGCGCGATGCAGGACGAAGGCGTGCAGCCTGCGCTGGTCGAGCGCCTGTTGCACGCGTTTTACGGTACCGCCGACTGGATGAGAAATCGTGCCGGCTAGGGGAGCGCCTGCATCGCAGGTTGCACAACCCGATGTCGAAACGCGTCACGCCTGGCAGGCCAGCCCACTCGCACCTGCCGGTGCCATGCTGTTCGATCCTGCACAGGGCGTGGCGCCCACCCCCTCGGTGTTCGACCCCTTGTCATTTGGTGAGCATGCGCAGCCCGTAGGGCAGGGCGGACGTCAGGCCGCCTGGTTCGTGAGTGCCGGGTTCGGCGACGCCGTCCTGCGCCACTACCGGCGCGGTGGCCTGATTGCCAAGCTCAGTCGCGACGCCTACATCTGGCGCGGTGAACAGGCCACCCGCGCCTTTGCCGAGTTTCGGGTCATGCAGCGCCTCAGTGGCCTGGGCTTGCGTGTGCCGGCACCGCTGGCTGCCGGCTATTGGCGCAGTGCCCTGACTTATCGGGCAGCGCTGCTGACCCGTCGAATCCCGCATGCGCGCCCACTGGCACTGACGCTGGATGAGGCGCTGATCGAGCCGGTCGCGCAGACCATTGCCGCCATGCACCGGGCCGGTGCATGGCATGCAGATCTGAACGCCTACAACATCATGCTCGATGCCGATGACCAGGTCTGGCTGATAGATTTCGACCGGGCCACATTAGGTCAGCTGACGGATTCGAGCCGTCGCGCCAATGTGGCGCGATTGCAGCGATCATTGATCAAGGTTGCAGGGACACGTGGGGAACAGTTCGGTCAAATGCTTGCGAAGGCGTACGAGCACGCATGGCAACGCGCCACGATTCAACCTTGACGCCAAAAGGCTTTATGATTTTGCCTTTCTTCTTTAGAACATGCCGATCAGGGGGATCACGATGATTGCATCGCGCGTCGCAGGCGTATGGATGGGTGCCGCAGCACTTCTGGTGGGGGCGTCCCCCGTGCTGGCCCAAAGCAAGGTCGTCAATGTGTACAACTGGGCGGAATACACCGCACCAGATACCTTGCCCGGCTTTGAGAAGGCCACGGGCATCAAGGTCCGTTACGACGTCTACGACAGCAACGACATCCTGCAGGCGCGCCTGCTCGCGGGCAAGTCGGGCTATGACGTGGTCGTGCCTTCGACGCATTACGTGGCGCGACAGATCGAAGCCGGCATGTTTCAAAAGCTGGACAAGAGCAAGATCCCGAACTGGAAACACCTCGATCCCGAACTGATGGCGCTGGTCGCCACGGTCGATCCCGGCAACGAGCACGCCATTCCCTGGGGATATGGCACCAACGGCCTGGGCTACAACGTCACCAAAGCGCGTGAAATCATGGGCGAAGGCGCCGATCTGGGCTCCTGGGACATGCTGTTCAAGCCCGAGAATGCCGCCAAGTTCAAGGAATGCGGCATCTCCATGCTGGATGAAGCGGCGCAGGTGTTTCCGGCCGTGCTGAAGTATCAGGGCAAGGATCCCAACAGCAGCGATCCCAACGACTACAAGGAAGCCCTGGCACTGCTCAAGACGATCCGGCCCTACATCCGTCAGTTCAGCTCGTCGGGCTACATCGACGAGCTGGCAGGCGGCGATCTGTGCATGGTGTACGGCTTTTCCGGCGACGTGATGATCGCCCGCAGCCGTGCCAAAGAAGCCAAGAAGTCGTACGAGGTCAATTACTTCATTCCCAAGGGAGGTGCGCCGGCGTGGTTCGATGTCATGGTGATCCCCAAGGATGCACCCAATGTCGATAACGCCCACGCCTTCATCAATTACATCGAAACGCCCGAAGTGCATGCGGCCATCACCAACAAGATGTTCTATCCCAATGCCAACAAGACGGCACGTCAGTTCGTGGTCAAGGAAGTCGCCGACAATCCCATGATCTATCCGGAGGCCGACGTGGCCAAAACCCTGTATGTGATCAAGTCCCAGCCGCTGTCGGTACAACGCCTGCAGACGCGCATGTGGGCCGAACTGAAATCGGGGCGCTGACATCTTGAACGCTGATCTCCGTCTCGTGGGGCAGACGGCCCCCGACCCCGATGCGTTTGTCCGCGTCACTGATCTGGTCAAGATATTCGGCGACACGGTTGCCGTGCGGTCGGTCAACATGAGCGTGCAGCGCAACGAGATTTTTGCGTTGCTCGGCAGCTCGGGCTGCGGCAAATCCACGCTGCTGCGTATGCTGGCAGGCTTCGAAGAGGTCACCTCCGGCCAGATCATGCTCGATGGTGAAGACATCACACGGGTGCCGCCGCACCGCCGGCCCGTCAACATGATGTTTCAGTCCTACGCCTTGTTCCCGCACATGAATGTGCAGGCCAACGTCGCTTTCGGCCTCAAGCAGGAAGGCGTCGATCCCGCGGAGATCCATGATCGGGTATTCGAAGCCCTGGACCTGGTGCAGATGGCCGGTTTTTCCCGGCGCAAACCCAATCAGCTTTCCGGTGGCCAGCAACAGCGTGTGGCGCTGGCCCGCAGCCTGGTCAAACGGCCCAAGCTGCTCTTGCTTGACGAGCCCATGTCGGCACTGGACAAACAGATCCGCCAGAAGACCCAGATCGAGCTGGTCCGCATCCTCGAGCAAGTGGGCGTGACCTGCATCATGGTCACCCACGATCAGGAAGAGGCGATGACCATGGCGCATCGTCTGGCCGTCATGACGGAAGGGCAAATCGTGCAAAGCGGTGTGCCGCAGGACGTCTATGCCTTCCCGAGGTCTCGCTTCGTGGCCGGCTTCATCGGCTCGACCAATCTGTTCACCGGCACCATCGTGGTCGATGAACCCGATCGCGTGGCCATCGAAACCGCCGATCTGAGCCGTCCGCTGCTGGTCGATCACGGCGTGAGTGAACCCATCGGCATGGAAGTGCACGTGTCGATTCGCCCCGAGCGGCTGATCGTCTCACGCACGCAACCCGACCAGGAACATAACTGGGGGCACGGGCGGGTCACGCACATGGCCTGGATGGGCAGCTATGCGCTCTATCAGATCCGCCTGGATTCGGGCAAGGCCGTCGAGGCCAGTGTGCCTGCCCTGATGCTGGCGCGCGAAGACGCACCAGGCATTGAAGAAGAGGTCTTCGTCTGCTGGGACGCCGACAGCGCAACGGTGCTGGCATCATGATCCGCCTGCCGTTCGCGGCGGTGCTGCCATCGTCTCGCACCATGGCCATCGTTCCGCCCTTTCTCTGGC
>JBAZPE010000161.1:0-5694 GCA_041648375.1 Burkholderiaceae bacterium
GCGCAGGTGCTGGTAGCGCGTCGCGAAGACGGTGCGTACCAGCGCCCGGGCAATCTCCACGGCCAGGAACGCGTTGACGAACATGGATTCCAGCGTGCCGATGACGCCGGGTTGGCGACCGGTATAGACGCCTGTGGCGTAACCCGCCACGCCCGCCAGCGCGATCACCCCGATGTCGATCAGCAGGGCGCCGACCACGGCCACCATATAGCGATAGAGTCGCGACATATTGGTATGCCGCGATGATTCTTGCGGGTGCTGGGCCACCCAGGCGTCTATGCGTGCATAGCCTCGGCTGGCAATGGCGCGCAGCACGGCGTAGGCGAGCAAGGTGGCTGCCACCACGATGGCCATGCTGGTCAGTGCCGAGAGCCACTGCGCCATGCTGACGCCGGACACGCCTTCGCCGCGTCCCAACGATCTGAAGGCATCGAAGGCCTGCGCAAAATCGGCTGCGATGTGCTGCAGCACGTTCTGCGTGCCGTCGGCCACCCGTCGCGAGAGCGATTGATCGTCCTCGGGCAGGGTGATGTCCCCGCCGGCAGCCGGTGTAGCGGCGTCGCCTGTGGGGGGCGCTTCTCGGGCGCCGGCAGCGGCAGTGGCTGGCGCGTCGGTGGCCGTCGGGGCGGCACCCGGCTTGGCGGCCAGATTGCGAAGCTGGTCGATGAGTGCGCGGCGTGATGACTCGTTTTCCAGCAGGTCCGCCATGGCGCCATAAGAGGGCGCGGTAGCGGCTGATGGGGGCACGGGTGCAGCATTCGAGGCAGGCGCGGCGCCCGCAGTGGCGGCGTTGCTGGACGGCGTGTCCGCCAGGTTTTGCGCGTGTGCCTCGGGGACTGCGATCAGAAGCGTGGCCAGAAACAGAATGGGAAGAAAGGCCTTCCATAACATGCGCCGGTAAGTGCCCGGATGTGTCCATTTCATTGTCTGTTCTTGGCGTGTTCGCACCACTGGTCCAGCCTCCATTCAAGGGGGGCAGGGGCATCCGGAAAGTCGACGCCGCTTCTGCCCAGTCATGCGCCATGATAGTGCACGTGAGGGCCCCGTGAAGATTGGGGCGGTCCGCAAAGCACGTTTCCGAGGGCGCACAGGGTGGGTGTCCGTTGGTCAATATGGCAGATTTTCAGCGGTTCGCATGGCAGGTTTCGGTGGTCCGACTGGCGATTTCCGGGTGCCCTGCGTGGCACGTTCTGTTACGGCGGGGCGGGAACCCTCGCCGACGCAGGCACTCCGACAGTGATGGCCTCTCTAGATACCTCCTCCGCTGCGCCCGCCTCCAGTTCCTGGGTGCGCCTGCTGCGCCGACTCGTGATCTGGGGCGCGCTGGCCGGTGGCACATGGTGGGCCTGGCCCCACATCCCAGATGTCGTCAAGACCCCTTTCTATGCCGCTCGCCTGTCCATGATGGAGGCACCTGTCGCGCTGGCGATGCCGGTCCAGGGGGTCAATCCGGCCCGGGTGACCGACACTTGGGGCGGCGCACGCAGCGGTGGTCGGCGTCATGAAGGGGTGGATATATTTGCCCCACGCGGCACGCCCGTGCTATCTGCAACCGAAGGAATCGTGACGCGGGTGGGCACCAACAACCTGGGCGGGCAGGTGGTGTGGGTGCTGGGGCCGGCAGGCCAACGGCATTACTACGCGCATCTGGACAGTTATGCCGATATCGGCGCGGGTGACCGCGTGCAGGTCGGCACGGTACTGGGTGCGGTGGGCAACACCGGCAACGCCCGGGGGACACCGCCCCATCTGCACTACGGCGTTTATGGCCGGGAAGGCGCTTTCAACCCTTATCCGTTGCTGCGCGCAGCCGCAGGCCCCTGAGTCGAGGTGTTCAGCACGCTCGAGAGCAACCAGGCCCCTGCGGCACCCAGGCCGCGCTGTCCGTGCCAGATGGCGTCGATGCGCAGCGACTGTGGCCAGCCGGGCATCGGCAATGCACGCAGCGTATCTGCGGCATAGCGCTGCACCATCCAGGTCGGCAACGCAGCCCATCCGAAACCGAGCACGGCCATCTCCAGCAGCATCAGGTAATTCGGTGCCGACCAGGGCGTGCCGCGCCCCGGGTGGGCCACACCGTCAGGCTGAGCGCGCGTGGCAATCGGTGCGTCACTGAGCGTGAACGTGTTGAGCCTGAGCTCGCGCACCTGCGCCAGATCGCGACCTGACACCACTGGCAGAGCGCTCAGTGGATGTTGAACCGCCGCGTACAGGCCCATCTTCGACGCGTCGGACACCCGTTCGCACACCAGATCGGCCGGATAGCGTGGCTGAGCCGCCAACAGCCCGATGTGTGCACGGCCACTGCTGACCTCGCTGACGATATCGTGCGATTCGGCCACCATGCATTCGAATTCGATATCCGGATAGCGCGTATCCATGCCCTGAAGCAGGGTTTCAAAGCCTTCCCACTCATACACATCGGAGAGCGCCACGGTCAACCGAGGTTCCAGACCGGCTGAAAACTCCCGAGCCAGTCGATCCAGGCGGGCGTTGGCCTCCAGGACCTGGCGCGCATGCGCCAGGAGGGCAGCGCCTGCCTGCGTGAGTCGCGGCAAGCGTTGCGAACGGTCGAAGAGCTGCACATTCAGATCCACCTCCAGATTGGCGATGGCCTCGCTGATGCTGGACTGTCCTTTTTTCAGATGCCGTGCGGCGGCAGAAAACGAGCCCGTGTCGGCCACGTGTGCAAAGGCGGTCAATGCGTCGATCGAGTGGCGCATGAAAAATCCTTGATCTGCATTCAAATTATCGGAAAAACCGATGGAAGCGAGTTTATGCAATCGGTTAATTCGTTCGATAATAGCGGTAATCACCAGTCGGATGACCCTCTGCGGCCCGGCGCAGACACTTATCTTCACGAGCATCACTATGTCTAAAACATCTGCAGGCGCCTACGATCGCAGCTGGTCCGAGCGCGTTTTTCATGCCTTTATGTTCGAGGTGCTGGCCATCGGCATTTCCGCGCCGCTGGCGGCCTGGCTGACCGGCAAATCCATCCTCGACATGGGGGTGCTCACGGCCGTCATCGCCGCCATGGCGCTGGCCTGGAACGTGGTCTACAACTGGGGTTTCGACCGCATCCAGCGGCGCCACGGGTTTGCGCGCAGCGTGTGGGTGCGCATCGCACATGCCACCGGGTTCGAGGTCGGCCTGATCTTCATGGCCGTGCCGTTCGTGGCCTGGTGGCTTGATGTCACGCTCTGGCATGCGCTCGTCGTCGATATCGGCCTGGTGCTGTTCTACCTGCCCTACACCTTCGTCTACAACCTGGTCTATGACACAGTGCGTGCCCGCGTCATGGCACGGCGCGCCGCACGTCAGGCTAGCTCGGCGCCGGTGCCGGTGCACCAGACGCAGAGCTGAGCGGGCGCTTGCCCGATGCCTGCGGCAGACTTTCCTGACGCGGTGAGGTGTAGGCCTCGCCCGCATCGCGCATGAAATCCGCCACGGCACGCTCGTAAACCTTGCCACTGCGCACGGCACCAGAGTGCGAGGCGCCTTCGATCTTGATCAGGCGTTTCAGATTGGGCGAAACGTTCATCGCTGCGGCATAGAGCTCATCGCTCATGGTGTGCGGCACCACACGATCAGCGGTGCCGTGGATGAAAAGCATGGGGGTGCGCAGGCTGGCGAGTTTTTCCAGCGAGTTGAAGGGTTGCGTGACGAACAGGCTCAACCCCGGTATCCAGCCATATTTCAGGGTGGACAACATGCCGCTGACGCTGGTGAAGCTGGATTCGACGATCATGCCGGCAAAGTCGGGAACGTCTTGCCGCGCGGCCAGATCGATGGCGATGGCCCCGCCCAGGCTGTGACCATAGATGAACCGTCGCGTGGGGTCGGGCTGGCGCCTGGCCAGCTCGCGCAGGGCGACTTCGGCGTCTTCCACGGCGGTTGCCTGCGAGGGCAGCAGGTTGGAGGACTGGCCAAACCCGCGATAGTCGATGGCCAGCACCGAATAGCCCATTTGCGTCCAGCTTTCCATGCGAAACGCGCTGCCATTCAGATTCCACCGCGCCCCATGCAGGTACAGCACGGCAGGGGCATCGGGATTGGGGCTTTGCCAATACCAGGCGTGCACGTGTTCGTCCGAACCCAGCTTCATGTCGAAAGTCTCGGTGCCGGCGGGCGGTTCCCGCCACCAGCGCTGCGATTCGGTCTCGGGCGAAAAAATGGCTTGTCGCTGCCAGGCATCCAGATGCGAGCAGCCCACCACGCTGGAGACGGCCAGCACGGCCACGGCAGCCACGCGCTTGACCGGCATGCGTTTTCGGGAAGGAGGAGAAGAGGGAGCCATAGCCGTCTGACCGCGTTGGTGCAAGGGGGTTCCGCGCCACTATACTGTGACTCATCCAGACTCTCTTTTCAGGAGCCCCTCATGTCCGATTTCATTCGTCCTGTGACGCAAAACTTTGCCGTGGCACCCCAACTGGGGCCCGAGCACATGGAGGAAGTCGCATTCGAAGGCTATCGCAGTGTCATCGTCAATCGCCCCGATTTCGAGGGCGGTGACGATCAGCCTACCTATGAAGCCGTCGCTGCTGCGGCCAAGGCGGCCGGCCTGTCGATTGAATATCAGCCAGTGGCGGGCAATGCGCTGACCATTGGCGATGCGATCCGCTTTGCCGAATTGCTCAAAACGCTGCCCAACCCCGTTCTCGCCTATTGCCGCACCGGCACGCGTTGTCAGAATCTGTTTGCGGCCGCCAAGCAGTTCATGCAGGACTGATCGGCGCCATGCTGCCTGGCGCGCGTTGTTGCGATGATCGCGGGAATGGCGCTGGGTTGGTGTAGGATTCGAATCACATCCACAAGAAGGAGCCTGTCATGTTCAAAAAAATTCTTATACCGACAGACGGATCCCCGCTGTCCGCGCAGGCGGCCAACGCCGGCATCACTTTTGCCCGTTCCATCGGCGCCAGCGTCGTGGCGCTGAACGTCACGCAGCCATTCGCTGCCACCATCGGCTTTGACGGCATGGCTGCGGCCTATGCCATTACGGACGAAGACTACGAAAAAGCGGCCAACGAGCAGGCCGACAAGTATCTGGCCAATATCGTTGATCGTGCGCAGACCGCTGGCGTGCCGGCAGAACTGCGTGCCGTCTCCAACTTCAACGTGGCCGATGGCATCGTGCAGGCCGCCGAAGAAAACGGTTGCGACCTGATCTTCATCGGCAGTCACGGCCGCAGCGGCCTGTCGCGCCTGTTGCTGGGCAGTGTCACGGCAAAGGTGTTGTCACTGGCCACCGTCGGCGTGCTGGTCTATCGCGTCAAGGAAGACAAGAAGGACTGAATCCTGTCGGCAGGGGTGCTTGCGGCATCCCGCACACGCAGCACCTCATCCAACAGAAAGCCCCGAAGATCGGATATCCGGTCTGTCGGGGCGATTTTTTTGCCGGTTGATATATGGCACCAGGGCCTGCTGGACGGTGCGTCAGCAGGCCCTGCCGACCTTTACTGGAAGAGCACGACGGCTTTCTGCAAGGTGATCCAGATGCCCCATGCCAGCGGAATACCCACAGCCGCCCAGGCGAAGGCAACGACGGCAGTGGGTGTGGCCGAGCCCGAGCCCGAACCGCTGCCCTTCACTTCACTGGCTGCGGCGCGTTCGTGAGCCAAGGCCTTCTCGTGCGCCAGTTCCTCGTCGCTCATGAAGTACTTGGCATTGACCGGGCGGATGGCCAGGTTG
>JBAZPE010000162.1:0-5688 GCA_041648375.1 Burkholderiaceae bacterium
CGGACAAGGACAAGCGATTGCGCACGGCAGACGTCAACGCGCCGGATGCAGAGCGTGGTGCGTGATGTCGATGTCAGCGCAATCGCACGAGCATGCCAATCTGGCCGCCTGGGTGCACAAGCGAGCCAGGATGGCTCCAGAAACGGAAGCGCTCGTCTACTGGCACACGCCTGATGTGGCCGAGCACTGGACGTATGGCGAGTTGCACAGGAATGTGATGGCACTGGCCTGCTGGATGAGCGAGCAAGGCATCCAACGCGGCGACCGGGTGGCTTTCCTGGATTTCAACGACGCACGCTTTGTCGTCACGATGTTTGCCACGGCACATCTAGGTGCGCTATTCGTGCCGTTGAACTTTAGACTGTCGGAACCCGAACTGATCGCTACCCTGCAAGACTGCGAAGCCGCCCTGCTAATCGTGGGCGCTTCGTTCGCCGTCCATCTGGAACATTTCAAGCAGGCATCTCGCTGCAGACACTACCTTGTTTCTGACCGCGAGGGTGTGGATGAGTATGGTGCCATCTGCACCGCGCACGCTCACGAGCATGAGTTACCCATGGCAAAGGTCGGTTGGGACGATTGCGCATGGTTGCTATACACGTCGGGAAGTACGGGGCGCCCCAAAGGGGTAATGCTCACGCACGGCAACATCTTCTGGAACACGTTCAACACCATTCTGGCGCAAGGCGGACTTCAGTCCGATCGCGTGCTGGTGTCCGCCCCACTGTTCCACGCCGCACCGGTCTCGACATTCATGGAGAGCTTTCTGCGCGGTGCGAAGCTTCACCTGGAGCGAAATTTTGACGCCGACAGACTGTTGCGGCGTATTGCTCATGAGGGCATCGTGATGGTGGCGGGCGTGCCCTCGATGTATGCGCTGATGGCTGCAAGTGCATTATTCGACGAGGTGAATCTCGATAGTTTGCGTGCGGTCATTATTGGCGGCGCACCGTTGCCGCAAGCACTGATTGCCCGATACAACGACCGCGGCATCAAGGTTATCCAGCGCTACGGTCTCACTGAAGCGGCGCCATTGGTGTGCGCGCTGGCGCCTTCCTCTCCGACCGATAAACGCATGACCGCGGGTCAAGCCCCCCTTTTTGCCGACGTGCGGATATGTGACGTGGAGGGTCAGGCGCTGTCGGCGGACATGATCGGTGAAATCCGTATGCGAGGGCCCAATGTCATGGCTGGCTACTGGCGCAACCCGATCGATACATCCGCCGCCATTCAAAATCGATGGTTACTGACAGGCGATCTTGGATCGATGGATGCGAATGGCTACATCATCATTCACGGGCGCAGCAAGGACATGATCATCAGCGGCGGCGAGAACGTCTACGCTGTAGAAGTGGAGTCCAGACTGGCTGAAGATCCAGCCATCCTTGAATCTGCCGTAATTGGTGTGCCCGATCCCAAGTGGGGCGAAGCAGTCTGCGCGATTGTGAGCCTGCGCGTAGGCCGCAAGGCAGATGCGCAAAGCATACTGGCCCATTTGAATGGGCGTCTGGCGCGCTACAAACAACCTCGGTCGTTTATTTTTTTGCCTGCGCTACCCAAGAACGGGGCAGGCAAAATCGACAAACTATCACTCAAACGGCGCTATGCAGGCCTGGCCTGAGCGAATGGTTGCGCCCTTCCCCCTTATTCTGGATCGCTATGTCCACGACGCACCATCCCTTCATTGGTGAGAAGTTCTTCACGCCTGAGCATCATTTGTTCAGAGACATGGCACACCGATTCGTGCAAAAAGAAATCCTGCCTTACCGTCTGGAGTGGGAAGCCGCTGGGACCGTGCCACGCGAGGTGTGGCGCAAGGCAGGCGACGCCGGTTTGCTGTGCTGTGATATGCCCGAGCAGTATGGTGGCGCAGGCGGCGATTTTCTCTATAACGTGATTGTGACTGAAGCGATGGCTTCAGCAGGCGGGGGTGGGCCGCTGATCGCCGGTCATGTCGACACTGCCGTGCCTTACCTCCTGCATTACGGTAGCGACACCCTGAAGACCAGATGGTTGCCCAGGGCTGTCACAGGTGAGGCGATTTTCGCTATCGCAATGACTGAGCCCCACGCGGGCAGCGACCTGAAAGCCATGCGGACGCGAGCGGTGCGCGATGGTGATGATTACCTGATCACGGGTCAAAAGGTCTACATCACCAATGCTCAACAAGCGCATGCCATCGTGGTCGCATGCCAGACAGGCGAGCCGGGCACTTCGCCAAAAATCTCTTTGTTCCTTGTCGAGTCAGATCGGGCAGGTGTGACGCGCGGCCCGTTGATGAAGAAGATAGGCCGTCGAGCGCAGGACACGCTTGAGCTGTTTTTTGACCAGGTTCGCGTCCCTCACGAGAATTTAATCGGCCAGTTGGATGCAGGTTTGGGTTACCTGATGCACGTACTCGAGCAGGAACGACTGAGTTCGGCTATCCGATCAATGTCGATGACGAATCTTGCGCTAATGTGGACATTGGACTTCACGCGAGACCGCAAGGCATTTGGCAGCCGCATCGCCGATTTTCAGCACACCCAGTTCGAGCTCGCGGACATGTGGTCGCAGGCTCGGGTCATGCAGGCTTATGTCGAGGCATGCATAGCCAGGCAAATGAGCGGTGAACTTAACGGGATGGAAGCAGCCGCAGTTAAATTGCGTGCATCTGAGCTGGAGGGAACAACGATGGACCGCTGCGTTCAACTCTTTGGCGGAGCAGGCTACATGTGGGAGTCGCCCATTGCACGCGCGTACGCGGATGCGCGTGTAAACAGAATTTCTGCCGGCAGCAACCCAATATTGAAACTTATCATTGGCCGTGGGTTGGTTGGACGAGAGAAGGATGGCCCGAGCCGTGTCTGATGCGCTCTGGCCTCCCGGCCGGCATGGTCACAGGGCGTAACGTCTTGCGAGAACGCGCCCGGTTGAATGCGCATTAATCCTGCTTGTCGCCCTGCTCCGTGTCCTCGTCATCCTTCAGACGCGGCTTTTTGCCCGGTTGCGGGGCGTGCTCTGCATCAGGCGCGATTTCCTCGCCATTGTGCTTTTTTTCCTGTTGGACTTTCTTGTCGTGAGCGACGTTACGTGGGTCTGTCATGGAAATCCTCGTTTGCAAGGTGAACGGACTGCGAATGCAGTGTTACACCAGGGGCCTCGCAATGCCTGTGCCTGCGGCCTGACACACGAGGTTTCCGTTGCGGAATTCGGCGCTGCTCCATGACGACACATCTGTTCCGGCTCGTATCAGCGGCCGACCAATGATCAGGCGGCTGTGGCATAGTGAGATATGGACGCTCACATTCGATTGACCCAATATAGTCATGGCGCAGGCTGCGGATGCAAGATCTCGCCGCAAGTTCTGGACGTCATTCTCGCCGGAAGCGGTGCGCAGAATCTGGATCCCAATTTATGGGTAGGCAACGCGTCGCGTGACGATGCCGCCGTTTACGGCATCGATGCAGATCGTGGCGTGGTATCCACCACCGATTTTTTCATGCCTATCGTCGATGATCCCTTCGATTTCGGGCGAATTGCTGCAACCAATGCGATCAGTGACATCTATGCGATGGGCGGTGATCCCATCATGGCAATTGCCATATTGGGCTGGCCAGTCAATGTGCTTGGCCCTGACGTGGCACGTGAGGTGATTCGTGGCGGTCGCGCCGTCTGCGACGATGCGGGGATCGCGCTTGCCGGCGGCCATTCGATCGATGCACCTGAACCGATCTTCGGCCTCGCGGTCACCGGCATGGTCAGCAAACAGCATATGAAGCGCAATGACACCGCCACCGAGGGGTGCCAGCTT
Source organism: Burkholderiaceae bacterium (assembly GCA_041648375.1). GTDB lineage: Bacteria > Pseudomonadota > Gammaproteobacteria > Burkholderiales > Burkholderiaceae_B > Schauerella. Next base: position 3,794 of record JBAZPE010000162.1, read on the forward strand.
TTCCTGACCAAGCCGCTGGGTATCGGGATATTGACCACGGCCGAGAAGAAAAGCAAATTGCGTAACCAGGACGTGGGCCTGGCTCGGGACTGGATGTGCAAGCTCAATCGCGTGGGCAGTGAGTTTGGCAAGATCAAGGGCGTGCGGGCCATGACCGATGTCACGGGCTTCGGTCTGCTGGGTCATTTGCTTGAAATGGCCCAGGGTAGCGGCCTGACTGCGCTGCTCAACGAGCGGGCGGTACCCAGACTGGATGGTGTTGACCACTATATCGCTGAAGGCTGTGTTCCTGGTGGCACGCAGCGCAACTTCGAGAGCTACGGCACCCATGTGTCCATGTTGACCGACCACCAACGTGATCTGCTTAGCGATCCGCAGACCAGCGGTGGCCTGCTGGTTGCCGTGGAACCAGGGGCGCAGGCTGAATTCCTGCAGGCCGCAGCTCGCAATGGACTTGACCTCTCACCTATCGGCGAGCTGGTAAGTCGGCGCGCGTTTGGTGTGGAAGTCATCTAATGTCCGCCAGTAGCCGCGACTACCATGCGCTGCTGGTGCAAGGCCGGCCGATGATGGATGTGCGTGCCCCCATCGAGTATGCGAAGGGAGCATTTCCGGGGACCTGCAACCTTCCGCTGATGGATGACGACGATCGGCAGCAGGTGGGGCTGCGCTACAAGCAACAGGGCGAGCAGGCCGCCATTGCACTCGGTCACCAACTGGTGTCGGGCGAGCGGCGACAGGCGCGCATCCAGGCCTGGGCCGATTTCGCCCGCGCGCACCCGGACGGGTACCTGTATTGTTTCCGAGGCGGGCTGCGCTCCAGGATTGCGCAGCAGTGGCTGCAAGAGGAAGCGGGTATCGCCATGCCCAGAGTCGAAGGCGGCTACAAGGCCATGCGAGGCTTTTTGGTGCAGGCGCTGGACGATGCACTCGCCAATTGCAGCTTTGTGCGGTTGGGCGGCTTGACGGGTAGTGGCAAGACCGAATTGCTGACCGCCCTCGCCCACGGCGTTGACCTGGAGGGGCATGCCAATCACCGGGGCTCGAGTTTCGGCAAACGCGCTACCCCTCAACCTGCACAAATCGATTTCGAAAACGCGTTCACCATCGATCTCCTGAAAAAACAGGCGACCGGTTTGCGTCAGTTCGTGGTGGAGGACGAGAGCCGGTTGATCGGCAGTTGCGCCTTGCCCGTGCCGCTGTTGCAGGCCATGCAGACGTTTCCTTTCGTGTGGCTGGAAGACACCCTGGCCTCGCGCAAGCAGCGCGTCGTACAGGACTATGTCGTGTCGCTTAGTGCGGAGTTCATTGGAAGTCTGGGCGAAGAGGCGGGCTTCGATGCCTATGCTGCACGCCTGAATCAAGGCCTGCGCAACATTCTTAAGCGTTTGGGTGGCATGCGCCACGACAAGATCAAGGCCATGCTCGATGCCGCGCTGGCTGAGCAGCGCACCACCGGCCAGGTCGATCTGCACCACGAGTGGGTGGGTGCCCTGCTTCAGGATTATTACGATCCGATCTATCTGACGCAACGTGCATCGTTCGAGGACCGCATCGTGTTTTCCGGAAACCAGGCAGAGGTCACGGATTATTTGATGCGCAGGTTGGCCGCTGACGCGGCGATCCTAGCTTGATAGCCCATCATATTGCGGCGCAACAAACGCTGTTGCCTCAATCAATGACCGGAGCGGCTTCTCAACGTCGCCTTGAGCCACCTGCAGAACTCGTGGGCGGTTTGCGCATGGGGGCTCTGTGCATGCACGTAGGCCAGATAGCTCGCACCCGACCCGATTCGCTGGTCATCCCATCGCACCAGGGTGCCGTTACTCAACTGCTCCAGGACCAGCCATTCGGGTACGACTAGAAAGCCCGTTCCGCCCACCACCGCCGTGGTG
>JBAZPE010000163.1:0-5680 GCA_041648375.1 Burkholderiaceae bacterium
CCTTCATCCGCCCGCATTCGTTCCGATGTGGTGTACCGCGAAGTCAAGGAAGAACGCGCGACGTCACCGATCATACTCATCCACCGTCTGGGCGATACGTCCTGGTATTTGGATCCGGTGCTTGAACTGAGTCGTGAGATTTTTTCGGGGGCGACATCAGCGGGCTCATCGCCAGCTTCCTAGGGGTGCTGCCTTGCAGCGCTCGGCTTTACGTCAAGTCGAGGTCCGGGTGCACTGAAGTTGCCGTCAGAGCGAGCCGGCCTGCTTCACGCCAAAGAATGTGCACGCGATACGTCGGCGTGGCTATGTCGATGCACCAGGTTTGAAACCAGCTCGACGAATCGGGTCGGCGCCTTCGGCGATACCAGAACACTCGTCAACAGGGTTCTCAAGTCGATAGGCAGGCGCAGCATAGGATGATGATCCCGTGCGAGCGCATGACGACGGGGCCAAAGCGTGACGGTGAGGGTACTGTCGTCAAATACCGGCACGGAGGCGGCGCGCGTCGAGTGCCCTTGATACGGCGCATCGATGAAGCGTGACGTGCGGTCAATGAACGCTTCCATGTCTTCGCTGACAACGAGCGAGTCCGCCAAGGCATGAATCGTTGAAACGATATGGATCGACGGTGCCGACGCGTCGTCACATGCCCAATCAATCGCATGCTCGTGTTCAGCTAAAAACCATGATTGATACACGACGGTGGTCGACGCTGCGCGCGTTTGGATCTCTGCCTCACCCTGAGCAATAGCAATATCCCGTCGCGTCGTGTCGTATCCCAGGTAGCGTTCTTGCACAGGCGCGCGCAGCGAGGCCAGGCGGATCTGGGCCGACTGGTTGAAAGGGAGCTCGCCATACGTCATGAGTTCAACCAGATCGAAGAAGCTTATCGCTTTGTATATGCGTTGATCCTGGTTCAGACTCGGGCTGACATGAATACTCACTGCGCAACCTCCCTTAATGCAAGGCACTACGGTTTCTGGGATGTCGCAGTTATCTTAGTCAAAACCCGGTTTGGCGTGTATTGCCGTCACCCTACCATTTGGTAATGAAGCCGATTGTGTCGGGTGGCGGCTGATGAGCGTCTTGAGTCGATCAGCACCTGATGATATGGTCGTCACACTTATTCAGGGTGGAAAGAGAAATGTGGCAATGTCTAATTATCGAGGATGATCGGGAAAATGCTCGATATCTTGCCAATGGGTTGACAGAGCTCGGGCACATGGTGAGCGTATGCGGTGACGGCGTGAGCGGTCTTGATAAAGCCATGAAGGGTAAGTGGGACATCATCATTCTGGACCGCATGTTGCCCGATCATGTCGATGGGCTTTCCATTCTCTCGACCCTTCGATCGTTGGGTAAAAAAACGCCAGTGCTGGTGCTCAGTGCGCTGTCTGCGGTTGATGACCGGGTCGATGGATTAAGGGCTGGCGGAGATGACTATCTTGTCAAACCGTTTTCTTATGCCGAACTGGTGGCTCGAATGGATGCGCTGGTCAGGAGAACGCGCCCCGATTCCGAGGTCAAGCAACTTCGAGTTTCAGATCTGACGGCTAATATCGCGACGCAGCAGGTGCAGCGGGCTGGAAAGTCGATTGCCCTGCAGCCGCAGGAATTCCGCCTGCTGGTCTATTTGATGCTTAATGCTCACAGAATCGTGACGCGTACCATGTTGCTTGAAACGATTTGGGGATACAGTTTTGACCCGCAATCGAATGTCATTGATGTGCAGGTCAGTCGTCTGCGTCGCAAGATAGACTCCAACTTCACGACACAGCTGATTCACACGGTGCGCGGTGCGGGATATACCCTATCTGATGTGCACGGCAACACGCCCGTGACTGAAGACGAATGAGAGATTTTTTTGCTCGCCTCTGGAATTCAATCTCTTTTCGTCTGACATTGAATTATGGCTTGTTGGCCATCTTGACCACTTCCATACTGATCGTATTTATCTACGTTCAGTTTATCGGTGCGTTGCGCACGGAGTACAGAACACAGATTACGACCACTGCGCAGCGTCTTATTGCAACCTTTGAGGATCGGGGGCGCGAAGCACTCATATCGGCCATTGAGTTGACGCTTTCGGATCGAATTGACTCTGACCGGGAGATTTACCTGCTGATTGATGGTAACGGCCGCAAGCTCGCCGGCAACCTTGATCCATCTCCCCAGTTCCGCTCGATAACCAGCGATGTATTCGCCACCGAGGTCATTCATTCCGGCACACCCACGCGCGGCCATCTGAAGATTGAAACGCTCAGTGGTGGCGAGACATTGGTTGTCGGGCAGGATGCCAGTGAAATAGGGGAATTCGTTTCATTGATCGGGCAGGCGACGGCGGCGGCGGTTCTGCTGGCGGTGCTTTTGGTCGTTCTTGGAACCTATATATTCAAGAAAGAGTTGGCACATCGCGTCAGTCACATTCGACGAACGACGCAGCAAATCGGTGCGGGCCAGCTTTCAAGGCGTATTTCGGCACCGAAAGGCGAGGACGAGTTCACATTGCTCAATCGCGACATTAATACGATGTTGGACAGGATTGAGCTCTTGATGAGAAGTGCCAGGCACATATCGGACACCATCGCCCATAATCTTCGCACGCCCCTGACTCGCATCAGTGGTGGGTTGCGAGAGGCTCAGCGACCTGGCGTGTCAAAAGCTGAAGTGCTGGAGTCGAATCAACACGCGATAGAGGGCATTGAGCGTTTGAATGTATTGCTGGAAAAGCTTTTGCAGATTGCCGAGATGGAAGCCGGCATCCAGCGTCGTTCCTTCAAGCCCTGCCAGCTTGATGTCATCGTCAGCGACGTCATGGAGATGTATGGCACGTTGGCCGAAGAGAACGGTGTCTCGTTATATGGTGCGAATCTGGAGAGCGTGACGCTTCACGGTGATGTCAATCTGCTGGCCAGCGCCCTTGCCAATCTGCTGGACAATGCGGTCAAGTATGCCGCCAGTCGGGTCTCTGTCGGCATTCTCACGCAGGGGGCGGTCGCGCGCATCACGATTGAGGACGATGGGCCTGGAATACCCGAGTCAGACTTCGAGCACCTGGGTAAGCACTTCTATCGATCAGACCCTTCTTCGTCGGAGGGGCATGGTCTGGGATTGACCAGCGTCATGAGCATCGTCGGACTGCACCGCGGCACGCTCTCATTTTCCAATGCTCAGCGAGGGCTGAGGGTCGTCGTCACATTACCGCTCGATTCCACGCGCACTTGAGGGGAGCCGTTCGATGACGGCAGCGCTTCGCGCCGAGAAGCACCTGAGTACTCAGATGCCTCTCGGCGTGGATCAGCTCGGCTCGGGCACTTGGACCGTCTTCACGGTGGGTCGCCGACGCAGGCTGCTCCACAGACCCCATGCCAGCAGGACCGCCGTCAACAGCAGCAGCCACATGCTGATCGGGCGTGCGATGAAGGCATCGGTCATGCTGCCGCGCGAAAGCAGCATCGCGCGCCGGAAGTTTTCTTCCAGCATGGGTCCCAGTACATAGCCCAGCAGCAGCGGTGCGGGTTCGAAGTGCAGTATCCGCAGAACATAGCCGGCGATGCCGAACACCAGGACTGCATAGACGTCGAAGACATTATTGTTGACACCGTAGACGCCGATGCAGACAAACATCACGATTGCCGGGTAGAGCATGTGATAGGGAATTGCCAGCACACGCACCCACAGCCCGATCATCGGCACGTTCAAAATGACCAGGATGATATTGCCGATCCAGAAACTCATGATGAGTCCCCAGAACATATCGGGTTGCTCGGTCAGCATGGCGGGTCCAGGCTGGATGCCATGAATCATCAGTGCACCGATAATCAGCGCCATCGTCACACTGCCGGGGATGCCAAGCGTCAACGTCGGGATGAAGGAGGCCATGTCCGACGCGCTATTTGCGGTCTCCGGTGCCATGATGCCTTCGATGGTGCCCTTGCCGAAGCGCTCGGGGTTCTTCGAGACCCGTTTCTCGACCGCGTAGGCCATAAAGGCCGCCACAGTGGGGCCCACGCCGGGCAGCACGCCCAGCCATGCGCCGATGCCGGATCCGCGGGCCATTCCGCCCCAGGAACGTTTGACCTCGTCTCGGGTTGGCAGCATGGACTTCATCGAGACGTCCATCTTGCGGTCGGCAGCCTTCACATGATTGATGCTGGCGATGATTTCGGTAATGCCGAACAGACCCATGGCCAGCGCGACAATGCCAATTCCATCCATCAGTTCAGGAAACCCGAGCGTGAATCGGGAGGCGCCCGAATTGACGTCGGTGCCCACCAGCCCGAGCATGACACCGCCGACGACCATGGTGACGCCCTTGATTGCCGAACCGGCCGACACGACAGATGCCGCGACCAAGCCCAGCACCATCATCGCAAAATACTCGGCGGGGCCGAACTTGAAGGCCACGCTGGCGATAGGCTCTGAAAACAGCATCAGCATGATGATGCCAACGCTTGCCCCGACGAAGGAGGCAAACGTGGTCATGAGCAGGGCGACGCCGGCCCGCCCCTGTTTCGCCATCGGAAACCCGTCCAGACACGTCACCGCGTTGGCAGGTGTTCCAGGAAGATTCAGCAGGATCGAGGCGGTCGATCCACCGTAGGTACTGCCATACCAGATGCCCGCCAGCATGATGACCGCGGCAGTGGGGTCCAGGTGGTAAGTGATGGGGAACAGTAGCGACATGGTCGCCAGTGTCCCGACGCCTGGAATCACGCCAATCAGTGTGCCCAGCGATACGCCGATAATGCACCACAGAAGATTGTTCCAGGCGAGAGCGGTCGTCAGACCGATCATCAGGTTGTCGAGTAAACCATCCATGTTTATTGTTTCCTACCAGGGCCACGAGAAGGCTGGAATATGGAGTCCAAGGCCTACTCTAAAGATCAGGGTGGCGCCGACGGCAACGATCCCGGCAAGGATGAACGACCCTTTCCAGGACAGCTTGCGGTCTGAGACACCGGCGAGGACAGTCTGCGCGATGATCGCGGGTATCAGGCCGAACGGAATGAGGATGAGAGCAAACGCGAGCGTCGAGAGGCTGATCCAGATCAACGGTCTGAATTCGATGACGGGCATCGGCCCCGCACGGAACAGGGCGGGGATAAGTATCGCCAGGCCGCACAGAATGAACAAGCCGCTGACCAGAGCAGGGAAGTAGCCCGGCCCCATTCGGGCAAGCGTGCCGATGTTGAATGCCGTCAGTGAGTGGTACATCGCACCGGCTCCAGCAAGCACGATTAACCCGCCGCCGATCAAGTCCCGGTAGTCGACTCGACGCATAGCGTTGTCTCCTTCGTAGTATTGAAAATTGGCCCCGTCTGATGGCGGAGCTCGACCTCGATTATCGTGTCGGGCCGCCCGGGGGCGTCAAGTTAGCGTTGCCTTACCATTTGGTAATGTGCGCGTGATTTTCTGCAAACAGAATGGGAATAATGACGGTTTGGTGTCCGGCCGGAATGATCGCTGGACGATGGATCGCAGCCTTTCTAAAATTCATAAATCCGCGAATGCTTGGCGGCCCCATGAACATAAGTGGTTACTTGGCTGCGATCATCTCGTTCGAACAGCGCAATTTCGAGAAGAACCCGTGCCTCAACGCCGTGGCCGGGCCTGGCCATCAGGCGCTCTTTCCCCAAAACGCCGGCAAACCCGCTGCGCAAGCTCCGCCACCATCATC
>JBAZPE010000164.1:0-5676 GCA_041648375.1 Burkholderiaceae bacterium
CAAAGCCCGGCCGCAATCCTGGAGGCCGCGTACGACCGGTATGACGCGCGCGATTTCTGCATCGACGTCAACACCCACCGAGCCTGGACGGGTCGACTCCCCCCCGATATCCAGGATGTCGGCACCCGCAGCAATCAGGGCGTGCGCGTGACGCAATGCCGCCTGTGGATCGATAAAGGCCCCGCCGTCGGAAAACGAGTCCGGCGTGACATTGACGATACCCATAACAAGCGGGCGCTTGAGATCAAACTCGAAGCGCCCGCATAGAAAATTACTTGCCATGAAACAACAGCAAAATCAGTCTGTGGTTGTCAACATCACACCGCAGCAGGTGCATTGCCACTACCAGGGGCCAGGCCCGTGGGCGGCACGCTGGGCGTGTCCGAGGGGGTATCGGGCACTTTCGGCGGACGCGGAGGACGACCGTTGATGATGTCATCGATCTGGTCAGCGTCGATGGTTTCCCACTCGAGCAGTGCGGCAGTCATGACTTCGACCTTGTCACGATTGTCTTCGAGAATGCGACGTGCGACGCCGTACTGCTCGTCGATGATACGACGGATCTCGGAATCGACCTTCTGCATCGTGGCTTCGGACATGTGTGTCGTCTTGGTCACGCTGCGACCCAGGAACACTTCACCTTCGTTCTCGGCATAGACCATGGGGCCCAGCTCGTCGGTCATGCCATAGCGCGTGACGATGTCGCGTGCAATGGCCGTTGCGCGTTCGAAATCGTTCGATGCACCGGTGGTCATCTGATTCATGAACAGTTCTTCGGCAATACGGCCACCGAACAGCACGGCAATCGTGTCCAGCAGACGCGTCTTGTCCATGCTGTAACGATCATTCTCGGGCAACTGCATGGTCACGCCCAGGGCACGGCCACGAGGAATGATGGTGACCTTGTGCACGGGATCGGTCTTGGGCAGCATGCGAGCCACCACCGCGTGGCCAGACTCGTGGTAAGCCGTGTTCTTGCGCTCTTCCTCGGGCATGACGATCGAACGACGTTCGGCGCCCATGATCAGCTTGTCCTTGGCTTTTTCAAAGTCCGACATGTCGACCGTGCGGCCATTGCGACGGGCTGCGAACAAGGCCGCTTCGTTGACCAGGTTAGCCAGGTCAGCACCGGAGAAGCCCGGGCAGCCACGCGCCAGCACGTGTGCATCCACGTTTTGGGCGACCGGCACCTTGCGCATGTGAACCTTCAGGATCTGCTCACGGCCGCGAATATCGGGCAGGGGCACGACGACCTGACGGTCGAAACGACCTGGACGCAGCAGAGCGGGATCCAGCACGTCAGGACGGTTGGTCGCGGCGATCACCAGCACGCCAACACCCGACTCGAAGCCGTCCATCTCGACCAGCATCTGGTTCAGCGTCTGTTCGCGCTCGTCGTTACCACCGCCCAGACCGGCGCCGCGCTGACGTCCGACTGCGTCGATTTCGTCGATGAAGATAATGCAAGGCGAATGCTTTTTCGCATTCTCGAACATGTCACGTACGCGGGCAGCACCCACGCCGACGAACATTTCGACAAAGTCGGAACCCGAGATGCTGAAAAACGGCACCTTTGCTTCACCCGCAATCGCCTTGGCCAGCAGCGTCTTACCCGTACCGGGCGAGCCGACCATCAGGACGCCGCGCGGAATGCGGCCGCCGAGCTTCTGGAATTTGGTGGGGTCACGCAGGAAGTCGACCAGTTCCTGCACATCTTCTTTAGCCTCGTCGCAGCCTGCGACGTCGACAAAGGTAATGTTATTGGTGTTTTCATCCATCATGCGAGCGCGCGACTTGCCGAAGCTGAATGCCCCGCCCTTGCCTCCGCCCTGCATCTGACGCATGAAGAACACCCAGACGCCGATGAGTAACAGCATCGGGAACCAGGACACGAAGATGCTCATCAGGAAGGAAGGCTCTTCACGTGCCTTGCCCGACACCTGAACACCCGACTTCAGCAGGTCGGACACCATCCAGATATCGCCCGGCGAGGTCAGCGAGTACTGACGGCCGGCGTCGGGGGTGACATAGAGCACATCGCCCTGGACGTCCACTTTGCGTACACGGCCGGCTTTGGCGTCCTCCATGAATTGCGTGTAGCTCACGCCATCCTGTGTCTGTGTACGGCCGTCAAACTGCTTAAACACCGTAAACAGTACAAGTGCGATCACCATCCACACCGCAACTTTGGAAAATGAATTGTTCAAGGTCGATCTCCTGCTCTCTCGCTTCCGACCTGCAGATGAACCTGCCAGGGTGGAAAGGATCGCGTCCGCAATAAAGTCAATGATTTCATTCTACCCCGGCCGGGAAGAATGCGTTGGGCAATGCAACGATAGGATGTCATGCAGGACTTTCAAGCCGTCGCCGTCAGTGGAAAAACGACGATCGGCAGGGTGTCAGGCACTTCTACCGCCTTGTTTCATACCGCGCGCCACCAAAAACGTTTCCGAGGACTTCGCTCGTGACGCCTTGGGCTTGCGTTCAACGACGCGCCTGAAATGCTGCTTCAGAGATTCGACGATTTGTGAGTAGCCGCTGCCGTGAAACGCCTTGACGATCAAGGCACCATCGGGCTTCATGTGCTCCAGGGCAAATTCCATCGCCAGGTCGCACACGTGCTGGATGCGTGCCGCATCGGCCACCCCTACGCCTGACAAGTTGGGGGCCATATCGGAAATAACAAGGTCGACGGCCTGCTCACCCACCAGCGCGTGCAGTTGCTCGCCCACGGCATCCTCACGAAAGTCGCCCTGTATGAACTCCACGCCGGCGATAGGTTCCATCGGCAACATGTCCAGACCGATGATCCGTCCATCGATTACCCCTCCAGGACCGACCAGACGCTCGCGTACGACCTGGCACCAACTGCCGGGCGAACAGCCCAGATCGACAACCACATCGCCTTTTTTCAGCAGTTTTTCCGTGTCGACGATCTCCAGCAGCTTGAACGCACCACGCGCGCGATAGCCTTTCTGTTGCGCCAGCTTCACATATGGATCATTAATATGCTGTGCAAGCCATTCTTTTGAAAATCTATTTTTGGCCATTCCCGTACAATTCCGCCATGCCTAAATTAGAAATTACCCCGCGCGAGCGCAGTAACCTGCGTGCTGCTGCCCACCCGCTGCGCCCCGTCGTCCTGATCGGGGATGCCGGCCTGACCGATGCCGTGCTCAAAGAGATCGAGCTTAACCTGAATGCCCATGGCCTGATAAAGGTTCGTGCCGGCACCCAGGAGCGCGAAGATCGTGAAGCCATGCTCGCCACGATCTGCGACACCTTGTCCTGCGCCACGGTTCACCACCTGGGCAAGATGTTGATTCTGTATCGCCCTGGCAGCACCCGGCCCGCCACCATGGCCCCGCCCGCTGCCAAGGAAGCGCCGAAACGCCGTCCGTCAGATCCACACACGCCCAAGAAACTGGCCGCTACCGGCAAGGTGCTGACCCGCAAGGACGTTCGCACAGAGCGACGCGCTGACGATGCTCAGGCCGACAATGCCCGGGCAACCCCGCGCGAGCGCTACATGGAACTGAACAAGAACGGCAAACCCGTGCGTCCTGCCACGCGTGCCACGACAACCGCCGCACGTCCGGGCGCAAAGCGCGCAGGCAGTGCCATGAGCTTGCGAGCCGGTGCACGCAAGGGTGGCCTGACCGGCGGCCTGCGCAAGACCATCCGCAGCGTCAAGAAGTAAGGCCTGGCGGGTCATTGCAGACGCGCTGGTCACCAGGACCGGCACGGTTCGATATCGACGTATCGCAAGATTGTACTAGGGGTAGCAGGCCACTCGGCCGCTACCCCTGTTTTTTATGGATGAAGGCCGCTGCGGCCAGGTCCGCGGACGGCCGTCCACGAGTTGCAGATACACAACATTGAAGCCGGGCAATCAATAATCCTAATGAGAACAATTGCTATTCAATGTAGGATCGCTTCCTTCAGGCGCGCGCTGCCTGACCCCTCCTCGACGCTGCGAGTCCTATACGATGAAATCCACACCCCTGGTCTGGCTTGCCGCCACCGCCCTGCCCTGGCTGGGCACCGTCGCCCTGGCGCAACCCACACAAGAGCCCCCACCTGTCGCCCTGGAGACCGTGACGGTCGAGGCCAGCGCCGATGCCTCGGCTGAAGGATTATCACCCGCCTACGCCGGCGGTCAGGTTGCACGCGGAGGACGGGTCGGCATCCTGGGCACGAAAGACAATATGGCGACGCCCTTCAGCGTGACCAGCTACACCAACGATCTGATCCGTGACCGCCAGGCGCGCAGTGTGGGCGAGGTGCTGCAGAACGATCCGGGCATCCGGGTGGCCCGGGGCTTCGGCAACTTCCAGGAATCGTATTTCATGCGCGGTTTCGTACTGGGCTCGGACGACGTGGCCTACAACGGTCTGTACGGGCTGTTGCCTCGCCAATACATTGCGACCGAATTGTTTGAACGCGTTGAAGTGTTGCGTGGCGCGTCGGCTTTTCTGACTGGCGCCACGCCCAGCGGTGGTGGTATTGGCGGTGTCATCAATTTGGTGCCCAAGCGCGCGCCCAACGAAGCCCTCACCCGGCTGACCGCAGGGTTTTCAAGCGATTCGGGTGTATCGGCAGCGGCTGACATTGCCCGACGGTTCGGTCCGGAAGACAGCATGGGCATCCGCATCAATGCGGCCAATCGCAGTGGCGAGTCGGGTGTCGACGGTGAAAGCAACAAACTGACCGTCGGCTCGATCGGACTGGACTGGCGCGGCGATCGCGCGCGTCTGTCGGGCGATATCGGCTGGCAGGACAATCGTCTGCGCCGCACGCGTCCCAACGTGACCCTGGGCGCAGGCGTCACCACCGTACCCACGGCGCCTGATGCCAGCGCCAACTTCGCGCAGCCCTGGTCCTATTCCAACGAGCGCGACACCTTCGGCAGTCTCCGAGGCGAATACGACTTCAATGAGAAAGTCACAGGCTGGGCCGCCTACGGCATGCGTCGCAGCAAGGAAGCAAATTCGCTGGCCAATGTGACTGTGACCAACGGAAGCACCGGCGCCGGCACGATCTATCGCTTTGACAACACCCGCGAAGACCGCGTGAACACCGGCGAGATCGGTGTGCGCGCCAAAACCCGTACGGGCCCCATCGGACACGAGTTCGTGGTCTCTGCCAGCCACTTCGAGCTGGAAAAGAAGAATGCCTATGCCATGGACTTCCGCAACACGCGGGCCACCAACATCTACGACCCGGTCTCTTATTCCCGCCCCGCGTTCAGCGCGAACACGCTTTATGGGAACGATCTGGACGACCCTGCCCTGAATGGTCGTACGCGGCTGACGAGCTATGCGATTGGCGACACCTTGTCGGTGCTGGATGAACAGGTGCTGCTCACACTGGGTGTGCGTCACCAGCGGCTGTACGATCGCAGCTTCGCCTACAACACCGGCGTCGGACAGACACCCTATGAAAAGAGCCGCAACACGCCTGCGGCCGGACTGGTGTTCAAACTGACTCCTCAGGTGTCGCTGTATGGCAACTACATCGAAGCACTGACCCGAGGCGACTCGGCACCCAGCACCGCCATCAATCTGGGGGAATCGCTGGCACCTTATGTGTCCAAGCAGAAGGAAATCGGTGTGAAGTACGACGGCGGCGGGATCGGTGCAGGCCTGGCGCTTTTCAACACATCGAAACCGCGTG
>JBAZPE010000165.1:0-5668 GCA_041648375.1 Burkholderiaceae bacterium
ACCGGGCAGGACATCGGCCCGTTCGAGTTTGATGCCGGGCAGATCTTCGGGCACGACACGCCCCGCACGCATGATCCTGTCCTTCAATTTGGACAGGCCGGCGCGGGTGATCCCGTCTTGCGAAAACCCGCACTGGGTCAGGATGGCATGCAATGCTTTCGCGGTGCCCGATGAGCCATAGGCTTCCTTCCAGCCGGTCTTGCGATATTGTTTGGCGATGCCTTCGACTTCACGCCGGGCGGCGATCTCGGCCAGGCGCATCTGATAGGCATCGACTATGCCGTCGGGGAAGAACTGGCGGCTGTAACTGACGCAGCCCATGTAGAGCGAGGCCATCGGCCCGGGCTCGAAGCCCTTGCCGATGATGATTTCAGTCGAGCCACCGCCGATATCGACCACCAGTCGTTTGTGCGGGGAGGGCGGCAGGGTGTGCGCCACGCCGGTGAAGATCAGTCGTGCTTCTTCCCGTCCGGCGATCACCTCGATTGGAAAACCCAGGGCCTGCTCGGCCGCGGGCAGAAATTCTGCCGTATTGCGCGCCACGCGGAAGGTGTTGGTGGCCACTGCCCGCACTCGGTCGGGGTGAAAGCTGCGCAGCCGCTCGCCGAATCGCTCCAGCACCTGGACGGCACGCGCCACCGCCTCGTCGCTCAGGCGCTTGTTCGTATCCAGCCCTGCAGCCAATCGCACGGTTTCCTTGAGTCGATCGATCTGATAGATCTGTGAGACGCCGTCCTGGACGACGACGCGCCCCAGGGATAGCCTGAAGCTATTGGAGCCGAGGTCGACAGCGGCGAGTAGATGATCCATGCGCACCCAATATAAAACTGAAATGTTGGGGGATTATAAGTACGTCCAGATGACAACTGGCCGAAAGCACGCGACTTGTTTGCGGGTGATGCGTTGTCATAGTGCTGTCACTAAACTGAAGTAAAACAAGTATTGGACAATCGAGTCGGACCACGTATGACTTCACGCCTGCCTGTAGAGCCTCTTTTTCTCAATCGCGAATTGTCGCTGCTCAAGTTCAACGAGCGCGTGCTGGCCATGGCCGAAAATCCGAGTACGCCCCTGCTCGAGCGATTGCGCTATGTGTGTATTGTCAGCTCAAACCTGGACGAGTTTTTCGAAATCCGTATCTCGACCCTGAAAGTGCAGAAGCGCGAGAGTCCCAAGCTGGTGGGGCCTGATGGCCTGACCGCAGGCGATGCCCTGCAGCAGGTGCAGGCAGCCGTGCACAAGCTGGTGACGCGGCAATACAGTCTGCTCAACGATACGATCTTCCCGCAGATGCAGAAAGAAGGCATCGTCATCCACCATGCCTCGGAGTGGAACGAGCAGCAGCTGGAGTGGGCGCGTGAGACCTTCAATCGCGATGTGATGCCCTTGCTCACCCCGATTGGTCTGGATCCCGCCCATCCGTTTCCCCGCGTGTACAACAAGAGCCTGAACTTCATTGTGGCGCTGGCCGGGGTCGATGCCTACGGGCGTCGGGCGTCCATCGCCATTGTTCAGGCGCCACGCCTGCTGCCGCGCCTGTTGTCCATGCCGGCTGAGTTGTCGGGGCATCCGCACGGTTTTGTCCTGCTGACCTCGCTGCTGCGCGCATTTGTGGGCGAATTGTTCCCGGGCCTGGATATTCTGGGCTGCTATCAGTGGCGCGTGACCCGCAACAGCGATCTGTTCGTGGATGAAGAGGAAGTGACCAACCTGCGCCAGGCGCTTCAGGGCGAACTGTCGCAACGTCATTTCGGGGCAGCCGTGCGTCTGGAGATCGATCGCCTGACACCGCCTGACCTGGAACTCTTCCTGCAGCGCGAGTTTTCCCTGGCGCCCTCGGATACCTATCGGGTCAACGGCCCGGTCAACCTGACCCGATTGATGCAGCTGTGCAGCGTCGGCGATCGTTCCGATCTGTTGTTCCCCAACTACCGCGCACCCATTGCTGCGCCCTTCGAGCCCCTGAACGACAAGCCCGAAAACGTTTTCGGCGCCATTGCCAAGAACGACATTCTGCTGCATCACCCGTATCAGTCGTTTCAGCCCGTGATCGATTTTCTGACCGTGGCCGCGCGCGACCCCAACGTCATGGCGATCAAGCAGACGATCTATCGCACCGGCGAAGACTCCGAGCTGATGCAGATCCTGCTGCGCGCCGCACAGGCGGGTAAGGAAGTGACGGTCGTCGTAGAGCTGATGGCCCGTTTTGACGAGCAGACCAATATCAACTGGGCCGCCAAGCTCGAGGAGGTCGGTGCGCATGTAGTCTATGGCGTGGTGGGACACAAGACGCATGCCAAGATGGCGCTCATCCTGCGACGTGAGAAGGGGCGCTTGCGCCGCTATGCCCATCTGGGTACCGGCAACTACCACCCTCGCACGGCCACGCTTTATACCGATTTCGGTCTGATGACTGCCGACCCGGCCCTATGTGAAGACATGGACAAGGTGTTCACCCAGTTGACCGGGCTGGGCGCGCGGCGCCCGATGAAGGCGCTGTTGCAAGCGCCCTTCACGCTGCACGACGGCATGGTCGCGTTCATCCGCGCAGAGGCCGAGGCGGCACGCCAGGGCAAAAAAGCGCGCATTCTGGCCAAAATGAACTCGCTGCTCGAGCAGACGGTGATTGAAGAGCTTTACAAGGCCAGCCAGGCGGGCGTGAAGATCGAATTGATCGTGCGCGGTGTGTGTACCCTGCGTGCCGGCGTCAAGGGCCTATCCGAGAACATACGGGTGCGCTCGATCGTCGGGCGGTTTCTGGAGCACTCTCGTGTGTTTTATTTCTACGCAGGTGGCGAGGAAAAAGTGTATCTGTCGTCCGCCGACTGGATGGATCGCAACTTCTTCCGTCGGGTCGAAATCGCTTTCCCGGTGAATGACAAGGCTGCCAAGAAGCGTGTCATCACCGAGGCCTTCACGCTTGCCCTGCGCGACACTCAGCTGGCGTATCAGCAAGGTCCCAATGGGGATTACACCCGCGTACGCCGGGGCAGTGTGCCCCGCAATCTGCACAATGATCTGATGAAGCTCCTGGGCTGAGGCTGTCATTGCTCCTTGCCCAGAGACGTCTTAGGGGCAGGCAGGCCATCGGTCCTGACACTGAAGTGCTGCTTGGGGTGAGGATCAGCCCGGCACTGCGCCGGGCCAGTAAAGCTGGAAGGGAGCAGTGATGCACCGCAGCGAAAACCATCATGACTGTCACTATCTTGTCATGTTCATTCTCTAACATTCTGTTTGTACCTGCTGCGAGACACGAAATCCGCGGCAGACATCTTCAAACGCGTTACAAGGAACTGCAATGTTCAACCGTGTTTTCAAACAGCTTTCATTGGGCGTCGCACTGAGCGCCGCCGTTTTTGCCGTCCACGCCCAGTCCAAGCAAGTGACCGGCGCTGGCGCATCGTTTCCCTACCCGATCTACGCCAAATGGGCTTCCGACTACAAGGCTGCGACCGGCGTGGCCGTGAACTACCAATCCATCGGTTCGGGTGGTGGTCAGCAACAGATCATTGCCAAGACCGTCGACTTCGGCGCCTCGGATGACCCGATGAAGGCTGCCGATCTGGACAAGAACGGCCTGTTCCAATTCCCGGCAGTGGTCGGTGGCACGGTGGCCGTGGTCAACCTGGACGGCGTCAAGCCCGGTCAGCTGAAGCTGTCGGGCCCGCTGCTGGCCGACATCTACCTGGGCAAGGTCAAGAAGTGGAACGACCCCGCCATTGCGGCGCTGAACGAAGGCGTGAAGCTGCCTAACGCGGACATCGTGGTCGTGCACCGTTCAGACGGCTCGGGCACCACGTTCGGCTGGACGAACTACCTGTCGAAGGTCTCGCCCGATTGGAAGAGCACCGTCGGCGAAGGCAAAGCTGTCAAATGGCCCGTGGGTCAGGGCGGCAAGGGTAACGAAGGCGTGGCTGCTTATGTCGGTCAGCTGAAGAACTCGATCGGTTATGTCGAGTATGCCTACGCCAAGCAGAACAAGCTGTCGTGGACCCAACTGCGTAACAAGGACGGCAAGTTCGTTCAGCCCACGCAAGAAGCGTTTGCTGCGGCTGCTGCCAACGCCGACTGGGCAAGCGCGCCCGGCATGGGCGTCGTGCTGACCGAAGAGCCGGGTGCTGCATCCTGGCCCGTCACCAGCGCCACGTTCATCCTGATTCACAAGGAACAGGCCAAGCCCGAACAAGGCGCCGCCGTCATGTCCTTCTTTGACTGGGCCTGGAAAGATGGCGCCAAATCGGCTGCCGATCTGGACTACGTGCCCCTGCCCAAGGAAGTGACGGACAAGATCCGCGCCTCCTGGAAGTCCGACATCAAGTCGGCTGACGGCAAGGCGGTCTGGACGAAGTAATCGAGATTGGCCGGGCAGTGATGCCCGGCCATTTTCGACGGAGTTAAGCGATTTTCCCTGAATTTCACGTTTCACACGCCGGGAACGCCTGCCATGAGTGCAGTAATGAATAATAATGCGGGTATGTCACGCCCAAATGAATCCGTTACCGCAGGCCAACCTGCGCCACGCAACGCGATGAGCAACGCGCTGGCCGATAGCCTGTTCAAGAATCTCACCCGCACCTTTGCATTTCTGGTTTTCAGTCTGCTTGCGGCCATTCTCGCTTCACTGGTGTGGGGCAGCCGCGAAACGCTGGCCGCCTATGGCCCGGCGTTCCTCTGGACCAACGAGTGGGATCCGGTCAACAGCGAGTTTGGTGCCTTCGTGCCCATCATCGGTACGCTGATGACCTCTGCGATCGCGCTCATCATCGCGGTGCCGGTCTCCTTCGGTATCGCCATGTTCCTCACCGAACTCTCGCCGACCTGGCTGCGTCGCCCCTTGGGCACCGCCATCGAGATGCTCGCAGCCATCCCGTCGATCATTTACGGTATGTGGGGACTGTTCGTTTTTGTCCCGATCTTCCAGGTCTACGTTCAGCCCAGCATGATTGCGGTGCTCGGTGGCATTCCCTTGATCGGTGGCTTTTTCTCCGGCCCGCCGTTCGGCATCGGTATCTTCACTGCAGGTCTGATTCTCTCGATCATGGTGATCCCGTTCATTACGGCGGTGATGCGTGACGTGTTCGAACTGGTGCCGCCGCTGCTCAAGGAATCCGCTTATGGCCTGGGCAGCAATACCTGGGAAGTCATGTGGAAAGTGGTGCTGCCGTTCACCAAGACTGGCGTGGTGGGTGGCATTATGTTGGGTCTGGGTCGTGCGCTGGGTGAGACCATGGCGGTCACCTTCGTGATCGGTAACGCGTTCCGCTCACCCGATTCGATCTTCTCGCCTGCCAACTCCATTGCGTCGGCGCTGGCCAACGAGTTCAACGAGGCCGGCGGCATGCAGAAGTCGGCCCTGATCGAACTCGGACTGATCCTTTTCCTGATCACCACCATCGTGCTGGCACTGGCCAAGCTGCTGCTTGTTCGCCTGTCCAAGTCCGAAGGCGTCAAAAGCTGATGGATCCGGCGGCAGGTGCCGCCGCCGATCGACCTCTAGGAATACCCTTTCATGTCGCAGACTACCCTCCTGCAAAATAGCAACCCGGTTTACCGGCGGCGCAAGCTGGTCAACAAGGTGATGCTGGTCCTCTCGGCCGCTGCGCTGATCTTCGGTCTGTTCTGGTTGTTCTGGATCATCGGCACATTAGTGTTCAAGGGCGCCGCCGCA
>JBAZPE010000166.1:0-5668 GCA_041648375.1 Burkholderiaceae bacterium
AGAATCGGCGACAGGTTCGGCAGCCTGTTCGGCCAGCACGGTGCGCATCTTGGGGTCGAACACGACTGCGCGCACCTCACGCTGGATCTTTTCCAGGATCGGTTTCGGCGTGCCTGCGGGGGCATACAGGCTGAAGGCGGTGTACACACGATCGAACTCGGGCAGGCCGACTTCCTTCATGGTCGGCACGTCTGGCCATACTGATGTGCGTTGCGTTCCGGTCACTGCCAGCGGGCGCAACTTACCGGCATCGACCAGGGCCTTGGAGGTCAGAATGCTGGTCGTGCCGATGGTGGCCACACCACCGGCCACGTCGGTCATCAAGGGCGCACCTCCCTTATAGGACACGCTGACCATCCCGAGCTTGGCGTAATGATCCAGCATATTGCCCACCAGGCGGGTCATGTTCTCCGAGCTGCCATAGGAATAGCGGGCATCCGGTTTTTTGGCTGACGCGAGAAACTCTTTCATGCTCTTGACCGGCAGGTCGGCACTGACCAGAAACGCCAGTGGCGAGCGGGCCACCATGGTGATCCCGACAAAATCCTTGTTGGTGTCGTAGGGCATGTCCTTCTGCACCAGAGGATTGATCAGGTGGCTGTTGACCACCAGGGCCAGCGTGTATCCATCGGGCGGCGCCGTCGCCACCACGCGGGTGCCGATGATGCCGTTGGCACCGGGACGGTTCTCGACGATAACGCTTTGCCCCAGTCGCTGGCCAAGCCGCTCACCCAATTGACGCGCAACCGTATCGGTGCCGCCGCCTGCCGAATACGGCACGATCAATCGGATGGTCTGGTTCGGATAATCCTGTGCGGCCACGGCGTGCACGGACGCCAGGGCGAGCGTTGCCGCGCCTGCTGCAAGGCAGGCGATTCGATGCAAGTTCATGCGTAGTCTCCTCGGGGTGCTTGATTGAATGAGTCATGGAGGCACCCCTGCTCCGTAAACCTAGTCGCTGCCCCCCGATGGTGTGCTGCGTTCAAGCACCATTTCGTAGGAAAAGAGATTGCCCGGATGCACGCTGAGCGAGAGTTCGATCATTCGGTCCTGCGCGTCGTAATACTCGCGCCTGACCCACAGGCAGGCGGTGGTGGTCTGCACCTCGAGCTGTGCAGCAATGTCGGGTGGCAACGTGGCCGAGCGGATGGTCTGGCGCACGCGCGCCACCACGACGTTGAACTGCCGCTCAACCAGATGAAAGATGGGATGGGTGATGTGGCCTTGTACCCCCTGAACCGCCCGATAGTCGGGGTGCACCCACACTTCGTGCCAGGAGATCGGGGCTGGCTGATCGCCGACATAGCGCAGGCCCGTGACGAACAGCCATTGCTGACCTTCGTAGGGCTTGAGCGCCGGCTCGGCGTCGGCGTCGACCGTCTCCAGGCTGCGGCTCAGCACCTTCATGCGGGTGTCGGCACTGTGCTGCATCAGGTCGGAGATCTGACTGACCGTGAGTTGGTAGGCACGTTGCGCCTGCGTCGCCAGCACCAGCGTGCCCAGGCGCGGCGTCCGCTTGATCAACCCAGCGCGGGTCAGCCTGTCCAGTGCCAGTCGTACCGTATGACGGCTGGCCCCGAATTGTTTGCACAAATCGAGTTCACGGGGAAGCTTGCTGCCCACGGGATACATGCCGCTGCGGATTTCGGCGGCCAGCGTGCGGGTCAGGCTTTGGTGTCGGGGCCCCTGCAACGCTGGGAAATCTTCGTCGTCGGGAAAGGGAGGAAGCGTCGAATCCATGTTTTGTCCGTTTGTTCGAACAAATACTAGACATCATGAGATAGGCTGTCAAGCGATCGTCTTCACCTTGCGTGTTGAGCCGCGAAGACTGGCATCAGCGCTCGCCGCAGGAGGGACTGCTCAACCTATACCACCGGCGGCGGCGCCGATGGTGGACAAAACGGTCAATCACACCGTGCTTCCCGACTGTGCGCGAGCCAGTGCGCGAGGCACGGCTACACGCGTGCTAGCGCCCGACTTCTTCGGCGTGTGTGATTTGCTCTTCGCGCGCCTTGCCGGCGGCGGCCGTCATTTCCGCCACCATCACCACGCCATTTTTCACTGCGAGCACTTCTGCCATGACGCTCACGGCAATTTCTGCTGGCGTCTTGCTGCCGATGTACAGGCCGATTGGTCCGCGCAGTCGCTGCAGTGAAGCTTCGGTCTGCCCGAGATGCTCGATGAAGCGCTCGCGACGGCTGGCGTTATTGCGACGCGAGCCAATCGCGCCTACATAGAACGCCGGGCTTTGCAACGCCTCGAGCAGCGCCAGGTCGTCCAGTTTGGGATCATGTGTGAGCGCAATCACACAGGAACGGGCATCAGGCTTGAACGCAATGACGGCATCGTCGGGCATGTCGGTGACCAGCACGACATCGGGCATGGTCCAGGTGTCGCCACGTTCTACCCGCGGGTCGCAGACGGTGACCTTGAAGCCGTTGAACAGGGCCATCGATGCCAGATACTGCGCCAGCGCACCCGCACCGATCAGCAGCATTCTGTAGCCCGGCCCCAGCGTGTTGGTCAGCTGCCTGCCGTCGAAGGTCAGCGCGTCGGGTTCTTCAGAATGGCTCAGCACCACATGACCATCGTCGACGAAAACCTGGCGCCGGACCATTTCGCCAGCATCCAGACGCTGAACGAGTTCCTGCAACGCGTCGTGCGCAGGATCAACTTCGAGCAGAAGTTCCAGGGTGCCCCCACAGGGCAGACCAAAGCGATGGGCCTCATCGGCACTCACGCCGTAGGTCACGATCGAGCAAGCCTGCGCGGGCATCGCCCCCTTGCCCACCGAGGTGTAACACTCGGTCAGATCATCTTCGATGCACCCGCCGGACACCGATCCCACGACGCTACCGTCATGACGCAGGGCCATCATGGCTCCCACAGGCCGCGGCGACGATCCCCAGGTTCGGGTGACCGTGGCAAGCATTGCGCGGTGCCCCGCTGCGCGCCACTCGCACAGCGTGCGCAACACCATCACGTCTATGGCATCCATGTATGTTCCAGCCCGAAAAGGAGAGTGTCGAGTCTAGCAAACACCAGACCTGCGCTTCCGATTTCCCGGTGATATTCTTCTTCGACGACCCGGGAAGGCCGGTTCAGGCTCACCCCCGGTGAACGACTTGGAGAACCGAACAATGGAAAGCAATAAGGTGGCACTCATCACCGCCGGCGGCAGTGGCATGGGCGCGGCGGCGGCTCGACGGCTGGCGGCAGATGGCTACGCTGTGGGCATTCTGTCCTCGTCAGGCAAAGGCGAGGCGCTGGCCGATGAACTGGGCGGCATCGGCGTGACGGGCTCGAATCAGTCCAACGAGGACCTCGCCGCGCTGGTGGATCAGGCCATGGCCCAATGGGGCCGGGTCGATGTGCTGGTCAACAGCGCTGGACACGGACCGCGCGCGCCCGTGCTGGAACTGTCCGACGACGATTGGCACAAAGGCATGGATACCTATCTGCTGAACGTGATTCGCCCGACCCGGCTGGTCGCACCCATCATGAAACAGCAGCACGGTGGCGCGATCATCAATATCTCCACGGCCTGGGCCTTCGAACCCAGCGACATGTTCCCCACATCGGCGGTCTTTCGGGCGGGGCTGGCGGCGTTCACCAAACTCTTCGCAGACGGCCATGCGGGCGACAACATACGCATGAATAATGTGTTGCCCGGCTGGATCGACAGCCTGCCTGCACGTGAAGAACGTCGGGCGAGCGTGCCCCTGGGACGCTATGGCACAAGCAAGGAAATCGCCGCCACCATCGCCTTTCTCGCCTCGGATGGGGCGGCCTACATCACCGGACAAAACCTGCGCGTCGATGGCGGGCTGACACGGTCGGTGTAAGCCTGGCTGCCACCGCAGCCGATCCCGTTGCCATCGAAGTGAGTCCGTCCGAATCCAGCCCGATGCCATCAACGTGCCGGCACGATACGCAATAGCTTGGCGTCCCGGCCATCGGTCAGCACGTACAAGGCGCCATCAGGCGCGACCTTGACGTCGCGGATGCGCTCGTTCAGATCAGTCAGCATCCGTTCCTGCCTCACGATCTTTCCCTGTTCGCGCACCACGCGGCGCAGCGAGCGTTCCTTGAGCGCCGGCACGAACAGGTCGCCCTGCCACTGAGGAAACAGGTCGCCTGCATACACGGCCAGACCAGCAGGGGCGATCGAGGGCGTCCAGATCAGTGCGGGATCACGGTATGGCGGTAGTCGGGTGAATGGCGTCACCCGGGCGAAGGAATAGTCGATGCCGCCAGTCACCACGGGCCAGCCATAATTTTCGCCCGCCGCGATCAGGTTGATCTCATCACCGCCGCGCGCACCGTGCTCGGAGACCAGCAACGCGCCGGAAACCGGGTCCAGTGCGATGCCCTGCGGGTTGCGGTGTCCCAGGCTGAGCATCTCCTGCACAGCGCCCCCCTGGCCGTAAAAAGGGTTGTCCTGCGGTGCTCTGCCCTGCTTGTCCAGGCGCAACACCTTGCCCAGATGACTGGCGGGATCCTGCGCCCGTTCACGCCAATCCAGCCCATCACCGACCGTGAGCGCCAATGTGCCATCGCGCAGAAATGCCATGCGACCACCGAAATTTCCACTGCTGGCACTCAAGGGGGTGCGGAAGAACATGCGCACGTCCTGCAGTCGCTCGCCCACGAGCCTGGCGCGCAATATACCTATTCCCGTATTGCCGTGTTCGCCATACACCATGGACAGATAGACCAGGCTGTTCTGGGCGAATTCGGGATCAAGCACGACCTCCAGCAGCCCGCTGGTCGTCCCCTGCTCAAACGCCAGCCCTTGCAGATCTATCGCGACGGGCAGCGTGTGGCCCACAAAGGGATTGGAGGCGTCCCCTTGTGCGGGTGCGATGACGACCTGCCCGCCCATACGCGTAATAAGCCTGCGACCGTCAGGCAAAACGGCGACCGACCATGGCCGGTCCAGGCCGCTCGCTACCGTTCGTACCACATAGCGTGATGCATCTGCCTCAGGAACGTGTTGAGCCGCAGGGGGTGACATCGCCATGAAGCACACGCCAGGCAAGAGCGCGAGCACCAGCGCAGCCGTCAGATAACGTTTATCGGTATTAGATATGGCTGCGGCCTCGGGGCGAGTCAGCCGGGCATACACCAGGCCACCTGGCAGGCCCGCCAGGCTCATCAGCAGCAGGCCCCACCACGAGCGCGTTGCCTCGACCAACGCCGGCATGGGCGTGACCAGCCCCATGGCCCTGATACCCACCCACAAGGCAATGGTGGCCGCCACGGACAGCAGCGGCACGCGCCATGCGCGTGGCAGCTTGCGGGCCAGCCTGCTCGCCACGAGCAGGGCAGGCAAAAGCGCTGCCGCCGAGATCGCGGCCATGATAGGTCCGAAGCGGCCCACGTCCTCGGCCGTCACCACCATCCGCGTGGATAGGGGCACCGCTGCACCGAGCGCGACCAGTGCCTGGATGTTGATCTGAGTTTGCAGCAGGCTCGCCAGCACGGCGGTCGTCATCACGGCTGCCAGCACGGCAACGGCGCAAAGCGTCACATTCCTCATTCCCGTTCGATTCCCTGAATTCGATTCATGATGGTTGGCGTCCATGTCTTGCTGGTTCGCTGGGCCAGCCCGCAGCAAACGCGCGGTGCCTGTGCCGACCGTCATCGCATTGTCATAAGCCAGTCG
>JBAZPE010000167.1:0-5668 GCA_041648375.1 Burkholderiaceae bacterium
CGCCACTGCTCAAGCGCATGGCGTCAGAACCCAAGCAGCATGAGCCCGAGCCCGAGGGCGATTTCTGGGTCGACGAAAAGAGCCAGCAGGTTCACCTGTCGGAAGCGGGCCATGTGAACGCGGAAGGCATTCTGTCGCGTGTCGGTCTGTTGCCCGAAGGCGAGTCGCTGTACGAGCCCCGTCACATTGCGCTCATGCACCACCTGATGGTCTCCTTGCGCGCCGCCAATCTGTTCTTCCGCGACCAGCAGTACGTGGTGCAGGACGGCGAGGTCGTGATTGTCGATGAGTTCACCGGCCGCCTGATGGTGGGTCGTCGCTGGTCCGACGGTCTGCATCAGGCAGTCGAGGCCAAGGAAGGCGTGAAAATCCAGCACGAGAACCAGACGCTGGCGTCGATCACGTTCCAGAATTACTTCCGCATGTATGGCAAGTTGGCGGGCATGACGGGTACGGCTGACACCGAAGCCTACGAGTTCCAGGAAATCTACAGCCTGGAAACCATCATCATCCCGACCAACAAGCCGATGATCCGAAAGGATCAGAACGACCAGGTCTTCAAGACGACCGAAGAAAAGTACAACGCCATTCTCGAAGATATCCGGGATTGCCATGAGCGGGGTCAGCCCGTGCTCGTCGGCACGACCAGCATCGAGAACTCGGAGCTGCTGGCCGGTCTGCTGGTCAAGGCGAACTTGCCCCACGAAGTGCTCAACGCCAAGCAGCACGCCCGCGAGGCCGAGATCGTGGCCGATGCCGGCCTTGCCGGTCACATCACGATCGCCACCAACATGGCAGGTCGCGGTACCGACATCGTGCTGGGCGGCAGCCTGGAAAAGAAGATCGACAACATCCGTGCCGACAACGCGCTTTCTGCCGAGCAGAAAGAAGCCAATATTGCCGCCATTCGCGAGCAATGGAAGCCAGCGAACGAGCAGGTCAAGCAGGCGGGTGGTCTGCGCATCATCGGTACCGAGCGTCACGAATCGCGCCGTATCGACAATCAGCTGCGCGGGCGCGCGGGGCGTCAGGGTGATCCGGGTTCGACCCGCTTCTATCTTTCGCTCGAGGATTCGCTCATGCGTATCTTCGCCGGCGACCGCGTGCGTGCCATCATGGAACGTCTCAAGCTGCCCGAGGGTGAGCCGATCGAAGCGGGCATGGTGTCGCGCTCGATCGAGACCGCCCAGCGCAAGGTGGAAGGTCGAAACTTCGATATTCGCAAGCAATTGCTCGAATACGACGATGTCGCCAACGATCAGCGCAAGGTGATCTATGCGCAACGCAACGAAGTGCTGGAGGCATCAAACATTGCCAGCACGATCGAGAATCTGCGCGAAGCGACGCTGACCGAACTCTTCCATTCCTATGTGCCGCAGGAATCGATGGAAGAACAGTGGGATCTGCCCACGTTGCAAAACACGCTGCAGGCCGACTGGCAGCTCGATCTTCCGCTGGTGCAGATGGTCGAAAAAGAGCCGAATCTGGGTGAAGAAGATCTGCTGAAGATCGTGCTGCAGGCGGCACGAGACGTCTACCAGAACAAGGGCGTGCTGGTGGGGCAGGAGTCCTGGAGCCAGTTCGAGCGCTCGGTCATGCTGCAGTCGATCGACACCCACTGGCGTGAACACTTGTCGGCGCTGGACTACCTGCGCCAAGGGATCCATTTGCGCGGTTATGCGCAGAAGAACCCCAAGCAGGAGTACAAGCGTGAGGCGTTCGAGCTGTTTTCCGGCATGCTGGACCGCATCCGTAGCGACGTCGTCCGTCTGCTGATGACGGTGCGGGTGCAATCGCCCGAGCAGGTCGAGGAAGTGGCGCAGGCGGACGCCCAGTCGCAGGTTCAGAATGTTCAATATCACCATTCTGACTACGACGAAGCGCTGGCCGAAGCCGATGCAACGCCGGCCAAGGAAGCGCCTGTGCGCAATGTATTGCCCAAGGTGGGACGTAACGATCCCTGCCCCTGCGGCAGTGGGAAGAAATACAAGGCGTGCCACGGCAAGCTCGTTTAGGCGCAGTTCTTGCCCCTTTTGCCTGGCGTAAGGATTGATTCAAGTGCGGCGTCCCCGATATCGTTTGATCGATATCGGGATGCTGCCAGGTCCTTGTCGCTTTTTTTCATGTTTCTTGTGGCAATTCGATACACGTTCTGCAAGCAAGTGAAATTGATGGCAATATTGGCCTCTCCACAATATTCGTTTATTTGATCCTATGTCATCCGCCACGTCCGATATCGGTGCAGTGCCGAGAGTGCATTCTCTCAGCCGTACGTCGCTATTGGTCGCCATCGAACAATCCATGATGGTGGTGGAGCTGGATCTGTCGGGTCGCATTGTTTCGGCGAATGACAACTTTACGGCTCACGTGGGCGAGTCTGAGGATGACTTGCGAGGCAAGCTTTTCGCCCATGTCATGAGCGATCCAAAGGCGATCTGTCCCAGTCACCCTCAGGCGTTGGACGTGCTGCGGGCCGGTAAGGCCTGGTGGGGCGTGATCCAGTGTCGGACTGCCGACGCAAACGAACGGTGGCTGGATATCAGTTGCAGCCCCATGCGCGAGGCAAACGCGGTGATAGGTGCGGTCGCGCTGGCGGTGGACGTGACCGAATCCGTGGCAACACGCACGCCGCGCCCGTCCACCCCTCGCGCGTCAGTCTATGACCCGCTCACAGGGTTGCCCAATCGGGGCTTGCTGTATGCGCAACTCGAGCAGGCGATCACGGAAATGGGATTGCGCGACGCATCCCTGGCCGTGGTCATAGTCGATATCGATCGCTTCCGCCAGGTCAATGACTCGTTGGGTCAGGTGGTGGGTGATGCGCTGTTGCGTGAAGTGGCGCAACGCCTGACCGGCGCGGTTCGCGGCGGAGACGTGGTGGGTCGCCTCGCAGGCGATCAGTTCATGGTCGTGCTCCCCCAATGCGACGCCAAGGGCGTGGAGGTGGTCAGCAAGCATCTGCGGGATCAGTTGGTCAGGCCGTGCAGCTTCAATGCCGTCGAAATCAAGCCCTCGGTCAGCGTGGGCATCAGCCTGTATCCGGATAACGGGCGTGACATCGATACGCTGGTCAAGCATGCGGAGTTCGCGCTGTCGCTGGCCAAGGAAAGTGGGCGCAGCGGCATTCATTTTTTCAGCCCCGTACTCAATCGTCTGGCCACCGATCGACGCGATCTCGAGCAGGCCTTGCATGTGGCGCTGGAACAAGGCGGGCTGAGTTTGCACTATCAGCCGCAGGTCAGCATGGATGGTGCAGTCCTGCGTGGCGTAGAGGCGTTGGCAAGGTGGCATGACCCGCAGCGTGGCGTGATTTCGCCCGATGTGTTCGTGTCCATTGCAGAAGACGGTGGCATGATCGATCAGCTCGGCGAATGGGCCCTGCTCGAAGGGTGCAGCCAACTGGCCAAGTGGCGCGCACAGGGGCTGGCTGTGCCCTCCGTTTCGGTGAACCTGTCGCCGACCAATTTTCAGAATGTCGAATTGCCCGAGATCATCGGTCGAACCCTGGCTTTGCACGGGCTGGTGCCCGCAGACCTCACGCTGGAGATGACGGAAAGCGTGATGATGGGCAAGCGGGCGGAAACCATGCATACGCTCACCGCCCTGTTCGATATGGGCGTTCGATTGTCCATGGACGATTTCGGCACGGGATATTCCAGCCTGGGTCATCTTCGGCGCATTCCGGTCAGCGAACTCAAATTGGATCGCAGTTTCGTCACCGGATTGGAGAATGATGACGCGTCGCGCACCTTGGCCAGTGCGATCATCCGCATTGGAGACAGCCTGGGCATGTCGGTCGTGGCTGAAGGGGTGGAAACGGCCGCGCAACGTGATTTCCTGCTGGAGCAGGGTTGCCTCATCGCGCAGGGATATTTCTTTTCACGCCCGTTGACGGCCGAGAACTTCGGCACCTGGCTGCGCGCGCGGCGTTGACCGCATCCGCCTGCCATGGAACATGGCAGGCGATGGGTCGTTGCAGCCTCAGGCCGTGTGTCCGCTGGCAAACACTTTTTCAGCAGCATCCAGCGTCGCGTCGATGACGGCATCGTCGTGAGTAGCAGAGACAAAGCCGGCTTCGAAGGCCGATGGCGCGAAGTAGTGGCCTGCGTCCAGCATGGCGTGGAAGAAGCGCTTGAAGGCGTTGACATCGCCTGCCGACACCTGGGCAAATGACGTGGGCACTTCTTCACTGAAGTACACGCCGAACATGCCGCCCACGGCATCAGTCGAGAGCGTCACGCCAGCCGCGTGCGCGCGCTCGCGCAGGCCGCGTGTAAGCCGCTCGGTCTGTTTGGACAACGCTTCGTAGAAGCCGGGCGCACCGATCAACTCCAGCGTGGCCAGACCCGCAGCCACTGCGACCGGGTTGCCCGAGAGCGTGCCGGCCTGATAGACGCCGCCCAGGGGGGCAATATTGGCCATGATGTCCGCGCGCCCGCCAAATGCGCCAACAGGCATGCCACCGCCGATGACTTTGGCCAGCGTGGTGAGGTCGGGCGTCACGCCCGTCAGGCCTTGTACGCCTTGTGGCCCAACCCGGAACCCGGTCATCACCTCATCGAAAATCAGCAGGGCACCGTACGCCGTGCAAACACGGCGCAGGCCCTCGAGAAAGCCCGGCAGGGGCTTGATCAGGTTCATGTTGCCTGCGATAGGCTCGACGATGACGCAGGCAATGTCCTTGCCGTGTTGTTCGAAGGCGCGCTCGACGGCCTCGGTGTCGTTATAGTCCAGCACCAGCGTGTGAGCGACGAACTCGGGGGGCACGCCCGATGAGGTGGGGTTGCCCAGGGTGAGCAGGCCCGAGCCCGCTTTGACCAGCAGGCTGTCGGCATGGCCGTGATAGCAGCCTTCGAATTTCACGATCTTGTTGCGCCCGGTGGCACCACGCGCCAACCGGATGGCCGTCATGGTCGCTTCGGTGCCGGAACTGACCAGTCGGACCTGCTCCATGGAGGGCATGCGGCGGGTGAGCACTTCCGCCAGGATCACTTCCGCTTCTGTGGGCGCACCGAAAGACAGGCCGTGCACAGCGGCTTCCTGAACCGCGCGCACTACGTCAGGATGGGCGTGTCCCAGAATGGCCGGTCCCCAAGAGCCGACGTAGTCGGTGTAACGCGTGTCGTCGGCATCCCAGACGTAGGGGCCTTGGGCTCGTTGCAGGAAACGGGGCGTTCCGCCTACGGATTTGAATGCGCGTACGGGCGAATTCACTCCGCCGGGAATGGTGCGACAGGCGCGTTCGAAGAGTTCTGCGTTACGGGACATGGGCAAGGCTCAGGTTGGGTAATGACGGGCACAGTCGCGCGCGGCGGCTGCGATGTCGGGTGCGTCGAACAGACCCGTGATCAGGGCCAGCGAGTCGGCGCCCGCCCGTACGACGGGTTCACAGTTCGACGGCGTGATCCCTCCGATGGCGACCACCGAAGGTCGGGGTGTCGGATAGGCATCCAGGCGCATGCGCGCCTGCGTGAAAAGGTCCAGCGTGGCGCGGGCAGCCTGCGGTTTCGTGGCCGAGGGATATACCGCGCCGAAGGCGATGTAGTCTGCCCCTTCGGCAAGCGCCGGTTCGACCAGCGACCAGTCGTTGTAGCAGGAGATACCGATCAGTATGCGGGGATCGATGGCGGCTCGCACTTGCGCCAGGCGTGCGTCGTCACGCCCGATG
>JBAZPE010000168.1:0-5642 GCA_041648375.1 Burkholderiaceae bacterium
CCCGGCTGGTTCTCCTGCTTGCCGCCGCGGCCGGACTGAGCGTCGCATCGATCTACTACGCCCAGCCCATGCTGGGTGCACTGGGTCAGGACATGGGTGCGTCGACCAGCACCATTGGTCTGGTGCCCACGCTCACGCAGCTTGGATACGCCATAGGCATCATTGCGCTGGCACCCATGGGCGATCGGTTCGACCGTCGTCGCATCATTCTGATCAAGGCAGTGGCGCTGCTTGCGGCGCTGCTCACTGTGGCCATGGCGCCCACCGTGGGCGTGCTGTTGGCAGCCAGCCTGGCCATCGGCCTGGCCGCGACGCTGGCGCAGGACATCGTTCCGGCAGCGGCCACGCTGGCACCTGTCGCTCACCGAGGCAAGATCGTGGGCACCGTCATGACCGGGCTGCTCCTGGGTATTCTGCTCTCCCGCGTGATCAGCGGCTTCGTCGCCGAGCACTGGAGCTGGCGCGGCATGTTTTTCATTGCCGCCGCAAGCGTCGGCTTACTGACCGTCGCGCTGTGGCGCTACCTGCCGCGCTTTGTGCCCACCACACAATTGGCCTATGGCGCGCTGCTGGGTTCACTCTGGACGCTGTTGCGCCAACATGCCCCGCTGCGCCGGGCCGCGTTGTCCCAGGGTTTGCTTTCCGTGGCGTTCAGCGCGTTCTGGTCGACGCTGGCCATCATGCTGGCCGATGCGCCCTTTCACCTGGGCAGCACGGTGGCCGGTCTGTTCGGTCTGGCCGGTGCGGCGGGCGCGCTGGCTGCCCCGATCGCCGGCCGCCTGGCCGACCGGCGCGGCCCGGAAATCGTCACTCGATTAGGCACCGGGCTGGCGATGATGGCCTTTGCGGCCATGATGTTCGGTCCCCTGCTGAGCACACCCGTTCATCTCGCGCTACTGGTTGCTGGCGCGGTCGTGTTCGACCTCGGCGTCCAGGCAACGCTGATCGCGCATCAGACCATTATTTATGGACTGGATGCCCAGGCACGCAGCCGTTTGAACGCCGTCCTGCTGGGCAGCATGTTCATCGGCATGGCCGCCGGTGCCGCGCTGGGCAGCCTGCTGCTTGCGCACTGGGGCTGGATCGGCGTGACCGCGCTGTCGACAATCGCGGCGCTGGGCGCTCTGCTCACCCGCCTGTGGCCCTTGCGCCAGGGCAGGCTCGCCACCGATGGCGACATCTGAACCGGTGGCGTCACGAGCGCCTGGCAGACGGGTGATATATTTTCGCGGTTCCGTTGCGTGAGTCTGAAGTGAACGTTGCATCGCTGCTCGCCGTTTTTCGTCCCTCCTCTTTTCAGGTCAGCGGCCCGGAAAAGCTGCGCGCGATCGTGGGTGCGGCCTTGGGCGTCATCGTCTCGGTATTCCTGATGCGATGGCTGGCCGGCCTGGACAAATCAGGCACCGAGGTCTGGTTGTTCGCGCCGCTGGGCGCCAGTGCACTGCTGGTATTCGTCATGCCGTCGAGTCCGGTCGCGCAGCCCTGGGCGGTGGTGGCAGGGAACACGACTTCCGTTGCGATCGGCGCCCTGTGCGCCATGATGTTCGCCAATCCGGTCTGGTCCGCCGGACTGGCGGTTGCACTCGCGATTCTCGCCATGTTCGCGCTGCGATGCCTGCATCCCCCGGGCGCCGCCGCAGCGTTGCTGGCCGCCACCGGCGGGGGCAGCCTGCACTATGCGATGTTCCCCACGCTGCCCGCCTGCGTGATCCTGGTGCTGGTGGGCATGGTCTACAACACGCTGACGGGCCGCCGCTATCCCCATGTGCCTGCCGCCGCCCCCGCAGACAGCGGGCGAGCCCGCTTCAGCAGCGCGGATTTCGATGCCGCGCTGACGCATTACAACCGGGTGCTGGATGTCAATCCCGACGATCTGCAGGCCTTGCTCCATCACGCCGAGGCCGCGGCCTACCAGCGGCGGTTCGGCGACCTGCGCTGCAGCGATGTCATGTCGAGAACGCTGATCAAGGCCGAATTCGGCACGCCCTTGCAGGACGCCTGGACGCTCATGCGCGAAAGACGCATCAAGGCGCTGCCCGTCGTCGATGCCGGCAACCACATCATCGGCATCATTACGCTGGCCGACTACATGCGCCACGCCGGCCTGGATCAGCCGAGCGGCATCGGCCATCGCATCAAGGCGTTGGTCACGCCCACAGGCACCACACATTCGAACAAGCCCGAGGTCGTGGGACAAATCATGACGAGGCACGTGACCGTCGCGCGTGCCGATGACCATCTCGCAGAACTGGTGCCGCTGCTCTCAGACGGCGGGCATCACCACATCCCGATCGTTGACGAGCGCCAGAAGGCAGTGGGCATCATCACCCAGACGGATCTGGTGCGCGCCCTTCATGGCGCCACCGCGTCCTGAATCCCGCGCTGGCCTACCCCATGCGTTTTCTGGTAGTGGCGTGGCGACATGCCGAAGCGCTGACGGAAGTCGCGCGAGAAATGAGCGCCATCGGCAAACCCGCAGTCCAGTGCAATCTGGGTGACATTGGTCGGGCGATTGACCAGTAACCACTGCCCGTAGTCCAGGCGCAGCCGCCGCTGAAACGCCATGGGCGAGACGCCGAGTGCGGCATGGAAGGCACGCTCCAACTGCCGTCTGCCCAGGCCGACATAACGGGCCACCGCGTCGGCCGACGGCGGGTCGTCCATGCGCTGCTCGATGAAATGCGCAGCCTGGCGAACGCGCACATCCTGAATGTCGGTCAGATCGGTATAGAAATGCGCTTGCGGCAGACGCGCAGGTCGCATGCCCTGCAGCATCATGTGACGCACCGCCTGCTGCGCCTTGTCGCGCCCGCAATGCCGCGCCACCAGATAGAGCCCCAGATCGATCGCTGCGGTCGATCCTGCGCAGGTGATCAGATCGCCCTCGTCGATGAACAGCCGATCAACCATGGCACGGGTGCCTGGGAACTTTGCGCGAAAGGCATCGAGCACATTCCAGTGCACGCAGACCGCACGCGACTGCACCACCCCCGCCTGCGCCAGCGCAAAGGTGCCGGTACAGATACCCAGCAGTCGCACACGCTTGGCGACCGCATCGTGCAGCCAGTCGCGCAATACTGGCGGAAGATGAATGTTTGGATAGTCATTGCCGCCGCATACGGCGATGTAGTCGAACTGCGCAGGATCCACCGCGCCCAGCGCACAGTCCACATCCAGGGTCACCCCGGCACTCGCGCGTCGTGGCTTGCCATCCCAGCTCATCACTTTCCAGGCGGCGTGAATCTGGCGGCTGCGTCCGCCATGGTCACCTGCCAGACGCAATGCATCGATAAAACCCGCAAAAGCGGTGAGCGTGAACTGGTCGAGCAGGATGCATCCGACCGTCAGCGCGGGTTTCCCCTCATCGGGCCGCAAAACGCCCTCTTCATAGGAGGAATCGGAAATGTCCGGTGCATGGGCGGAAGTCATGTCGCAATTATTCAAGTTTATGACCCAGGATTTCAAGCGAGCGTAGCGCACAAGCCGCAAGATGACACCGTACCTCACCATCAAAAACGATCGACAAGGGGAAAACGTCATGGCACAACCGATACGCAGCACGCTGACCGCCGCAACTTTGATTGCCTGCGGCTTGATGTCCCACAACGTTCTTGCACAGGAAAAGAGCATCACCGTGGCCTGGTACGGCGGCAACTGGGGCGAAGCCTTCCGTGCTTGCGTGGCCGACCCGTACACCAAGGCGACCGGCGTGCGCGTCAATGCCGATGTGGGCACCTCGACCACGACACTGGCCAAGCTGCAGCAGCAGAAATCGGCACCCACGATCGACGTGGCCTACATGGATGGGGGTATCAGCGAACTTGCACAAGCCGCAGGCGTGCTGGACACGCTGGAGCCGGCCGGCATTCCCAACATGAAGAACCTGCACAAGCAGGCGGTGTATCGCTCGGGTGACAGCACCTATGCGGTGGGCTCGGGCTACTACTCGCTGGGCATGACCTACAACACCCGCGAAGTCAAAACGCCCCCGACCAGCTGGCAGGATCTGTGGAAGCCTGAATACGCCGGCGCCGTCGCCATTCCGTCGCCATCGAATTCATCGGGCGTGCCTTTCGTGCTGTTTCTGGCCAAGGTGTTCGGGGTGGATGCCGACAATCTGGACCCGCTGTTCGCGCGGCTGTCCAAGCTTGATACCGCGCTGTTCTTCGACAGTTCGGGTGCGGCCACGAACGCCTATCAAAGCGGCGAAGCCATCATCGGCGCGCACTTCAACGTGGGCGCATGGGATCTGATCGACAAAGGCATGCCTATCGGTTTCGTGGTGCCCAAGGAAGGCGCCTGGGCCACCGACGCCCGTCTGCACCTGGTGAAGAACGGTCCGAACAAACAGGCCGCCCAACAGTTCATCGACACCGCGCTCACACCCGATGCCGCGTCATGCCTGGCCACGCGCCTGTACCTCGGCCCAGCGGTGCAAGGGGTCAAGGTCTCCGATGATGTGGCGCGCAAGCTGCCCTGGGGTGCGACGGGTTCGGTCGACAACCTGGCCCTGTTCGACTGGAGCATGGTGAACGCCAAGCGAGCCGCCATCACGGACGCCTGGAACCGTCAGGTTGCCCGCAAGAAGTGAGTGCGCCCGACCCACGACACAGCCCCAAGACCCAAGGCTCCGAGATGTCTGCATTACTGACCCTGGACAGCGTTTGTCAGCGCTTCGGCGCATCCACTGCGCTGGACGCCATCAGCCTGAGTGTCGAGCAGGGCGAGTTCATCGCCCTGCTTGGCCCCAGCGGCTGCGGCAAGACGACATTGCTTCGCACCATTGCCGGCTTTCTGACGCCTACCAGCGGCCGTATCCTGATCGAGGACAAGGATGTCAGCGCCTGGGCGCCCTATCGGCGCCCGCTGAACACCGTCTTTCAGAATTACGCCCTGTTTCCTCACCTCTCGGTACTGGGCAACGTCATGTATGGGCCGCGCCGTGCAGGCGTGGCGCGCCGCGATGCGCAGGCGCAATCACACGAGGCCCTGGCGCTGGTCGGTCTGACCGATTTTGCAGCCCGCTTTCCGCGTGAACTGTCAGGGGGACAGCAGCAGCGCGTGGCATT
This sequence comes from Burkholderiaceae bacterium, assembly GCA_041648375.1. Lineage (GTDB taxonomy): Bacteria > Pseudomonadota > Gammaproteobacteria > Burkholderiales > Burkholderiaceae_B > Schauerella. Next base: position 5,070 of record JBAZPE010000168.1, read on the forward strand.
GGCGCGCGCCATCGTCAATCGCCCGAAACTCCTGCTGCTCGATGAACCGTTGTCCGCACTGGATCTGAAGCTGCGCAAGCGAGTTCAGCTCGAGCTGAAGCACTTGCAGCAAAAGCTGGGCATCGCCTTTCTGTTCGTCACCCACGATCAGGAAGAAGCGATGACCATGGCCGATCGGATCGTGGTCATGCATGGCGGGCGCATCGAACAGGTGGGAACCGGCACAGAGATCTACCGCCGGCCGGCTTCGCGCTTCGTGGCCGAGTTCATCGGCGACGCCAACATTCTGCCCTGGTCGTGCGGCGATCAGGCGGGGGTGACGCTGGATGGGACGCAACTGGCCATGCCAGGCCATATCGAGGTGCCGCCTGTCGCTTGCGGCATTGCCGTCCTGCGTCCCGAGGACATCCACGTGATGCCGACACGCCCTCACGCCACCGATGACGCTTCGTCAAGCTCGCTCTCCGCTGACGCGGCGCCTGATACGAACGAAACAACGATCATGGGTTCGCCCCCGTCAGGGCTCGACCCATTGACCATCGGTTCACCGATGTCTACGCCACAAGCTGCAGG
>JBAZPE010000169.1:0-5631 GCA_041648375.1 Burkholderiaceae bacterium
GACACAACGTGCCAGACTTGAAATCGGTACGCATACATCAGTCGTGCTGGAGCGACAACCCGGGCGCAATTGCAACCCGGCGAAATACGCGTTGTGACGCGCCGTCCAGAGACGATTGCGATCTTCAGGGCGGTCGGCCCATTCGAAATCCATGCCGCCGCGGTCGCGCGTGATGTCCTGAACCATCTGCGCCTGCTCTTTCACGCCAGCCGGGCTGCCGTGGAACTCGAACAACAAGAGCGGGGTTTCGCGCAGCGTCAGCTGGCTGTAGCGATTCACGCTGCGCACGGCGGCCTCGTCCATGAATTCGACTCGCGCAACGGGAATGCCCATCTGGATGATGTCGATCACACTGGAAACGGCTGCATCGAGCGTCTCGAAATTGCAGACTGCAGCCGATACCGCCTCGGGCTGCGGATAGAGCCGCACCGTGACTTCGGTGATGATGCCCAGTGTGCCTTCGCTACCCACGAAAATGCGGGTCAGGTCATAACCGGCCGACGATTTACGGGCTCGGCTGGACGTGCGAATGATCTTACCGGCGGCAGTCACCACCGTCATCGACACGACGTTCTCGCGCATCGTGCCATAGCGCACCGCATTGGTACCGGAGGCACGCGTGGCCGCCATGCCACCGATGCTGGCATCGGCGCCCGGGTCGATCGGGAAGAACAGGCCCGTGTCGCGCAGACCTTCGTTGAGTTGCTTGCGCAGCACGCCCGCCTGCACCGTAGCCGTCAGGTCCTCTGCATTGATGGACACGATCTGGTTCATCTGCGACAGATCCAGGCTGATGCCACCTTCGATGGCCAACGTGTGCCCTTCCAGTGAAGAGCCCGCACCATAGGCAATGAGCGGCACCTTGTGCGTGTTGCACAGGGCGGCCACCTCAGCGACCTCTTCCGTGGTGTGTGCGATGACCACCGCATCCGGGGGGATGCAGGGATAGGGGGACTCGCTCTCGCCATAGTGCGTCAGTACCGATGCCGAAGTCAGGAAACGTTCACCGAAACGTGCGCTTAACGCTTGGGTGAACGCCTCGGGCATGGCCCGACGCAGAACTTCGGAATGTATTGGAGCATTCATGGCAAGCACCTACTGAATCGACGAATCAAACGACCATTTTACGCCCGCCCCGCAAGGCATGCGGCGCGGGCGCTGGCGGCGCTCACTTACTTGCCGATGGTTGCCAGGGTGCGCCGACGTTCACGCACGGCCTCGGCCAACTGCTCCATGGCAGCGACCGAGGTGTCCCAATCGATGCAACCGTCGGTGATGCTTTGGCCGTAGACCAGAGGCTGCCCTTCCACCAGGTCCTGCCGACCGCCCACCAGGTGGCTCTCGACCATCACACCGAAAATGCGGGTGTCGCCACCTGCGATCTGGCGCGCCACGTCCTGCAACACCAGGGTCTGGTTTTCGGGCTTCTTGCTGCTGTTGGCGTGGCTGGCATCGATCATCACGCGAGGCGCCAGCCCGGCCTTGCCCATTTCCTGGCAGGCCGCTTCGACACTGGCGGCGTCATAATTGGGCGCCTTGCCGCCGCGCAGAATGATGTGGCAGTCTTCGTTGCCTTCCGTGGACACGATGGCGGAATGGCCGCCCTTGGTCACCGACAGGAAGTGGTGGGACTGGGACGCCGCCTTGATGGCATCCAGTGCGATTTTCACATTGCCGTCGGTGCCGTTCTTGAACCCGACGGGGCAGGACAGGCCTGAGGCAAGTTCGCGATGCACCTGGCTTTCCGTGGTGCGGGCACCGATGGCGCCCCAGGACACCAGGTCGGCAATGTATTGAGGTGTGATCATGTCCAGGAACTCGCATCCTGCCGGCAGACCCAGGCTGTTGATATCAAGCAGCACTTCACGCGCCAGGCGCACGCCGCGGTTGATATCGAAGCTGCCATCCATACCGGGATCGTTGATCAGCCCTTTCCAGCCCACCGTGGTGCGAGGCTTCTCGAAATACACACGCATCACGATTTCGAGTTCGCCCGCCAGACGGTCGCGCAGTGCCTTCAGGCGATTGGCATATTCCAGTGCTGCCTTGGGGTCGTGAATCGAGCAGGGCCCGATCACCACGGCAACCCGATCTTCCATGCCATGCAAAATGCGATGCAACGATTGGCGCGAGGCGAACACCGTCTCGGATGCCACGGTGGTGCATGCGAGCTCACGCATCACGTGCGATGGCGGGTTCAGTTCTTTGATCTCGCGGATGCGTAAATCGTCGGTATTGTGCGACACGGTAATGCTCCTCAGGGGTTACCAGTCTGGCGGCAACAAAAAAGCCGCCTCAGCTGGCGGCTTTTTTTGGGGGGGAACTGCGTATTTCAGTCTACGCGCATCCCTTCCTCCGCCAGCGGCTTTGGAATCCCGTAAAAATAAAATCGGGCGGATGCGGTAATCATGCAGCAACTCTAGCAGAGATTTTTTGAAAAGTCAGCACGGCATCGGCAATTCCTGCACAAACGTGGTGATATCGTCACGCCCTTCGGATGCCTGGTGCCTATGTCGATTTGGTCGTGACCGGCAGAGATCCGTCCAGATCGCCTGCCAGGCCACGCTACGGCGTTCAGCCCGTGCCCCCGACCGTGAGCCCGTCCATGCGTAACGTGGGCATGCCCACCCCCACAGGCACACTTTGCCCGTCCTTACCGCAGGTGCCTACACCGGAATCCAGCCGCATGTCGTTGCCGATCATGCTGATGCGGTTCATCGCATCCAGGCCGTTTCCGATCAGCGTGGCGCCTTTGACCGGGTAAGTGATTTTTCCATTTTCGATCATGTAGGCCTCGGAGGCCGAAAACACGAACTTGCCATTGGTGATGTCAACCTGACCGCCACCGAAATTCACGGCATACAGGCCGCGCTTGACCGAGCTGATGATTTCCTCGGGCTGCTTGTCGCCAGACAGCATATAGGTGTTGGTCATGCGAGGCATGGGCAGGTGCGCGAAGGATTCACGGCGGCCGTTACCGGTCACGCTCGTCTTCATCAGACGCGCGTTCATGGTGTCCTGCATATAGCCACGCAAAATACCGTCTTCGATCAGGACGTTGCGTTGGGTGGGGTTGCCCTCGTCGTCGATATTCAACGATCCGCGGCGATCGGCCAGCGTGCCGTCATCCACCACGGTCACGCCCTTGGAGGCGACGCGTTTGCCGACCTTGCCTGTGAATACGCTCGACCCCTTGCGATTGAAATCGCCTTCCAGACCGTGGCCAACCGCCTCGTGCAACAGAATGCCGGGCCAGCCCGATCCCATCACGACGGTCATTTCGCCCGCAGGAGCGGCGCGCGCTTCCAGATTGATCAAGGCTTCATGCACGGCGCGCTCGACATAGTCGGTGAGCACGTCGTCGCTGAAATACTCAAGCCCCTGGCGCCCGCCTCCGCCGCCATGGCCCATTTCGCGACGACCGCCCTGCTCGGCGATGACGGTGAGCGATAGCCTGACCAGCGGGCGGACATCGGCCGCCATGCGACCGTCGCTGCCGGCAACGAGAATCACGTCGTATTCGGCGCCCAGGCTTGCCATCACCTGCTGCACGCGGGGATCTTTGGCGCGCGCCATGCGCTCGACACGCTCGAGCAGGGCAACCTTCTGCCCCGCTTCCAATGTGGTCAGGGGATCGACGCTGGAATAAAGCGTGCGGCGCGGCGCACCGGGCTGCACGCCCACCACTTTGATCTTTCCTGCCCCCTGGCGCGCGATGCTGCGCACGGCGCGGGCCGAGGACATCACCGCTTCAGGCGAGAGCGTGTCGGAGTAGGCGAACGCCGTCTTTTCTCCGCTGATCGCCCGCACACCCACGCCCTGGCCGATGGAAAAGCTGCCGGTTTTGACGATACCTTCTTCCAGGCTCCAGCCTTCGCTGCGCGTGTACTGAAAATACAAATCGGCGTAATCGACCTTATGCGCGAAGATCTCGCCCATCGCGCGGCCAATGTCAGACTCCGACAGGCCCCAGGGGTCCAGCAACAACGACTTGGCACACGCCAGGGCTTCAATACCGGGATCAACAATTTTCATAAATAAGCTCTACATCACTCGATGTTGCAAAGCGGGCAGCGAAGTGCGCACCGCGTTCAGGCGAGAAGCGTCTATGGTACCTCCAACGACGCCCGGCCCTTCGGCCAGGACATCGACGACATCGCCCCAGGGATCGATCAACATGGTATGGCCCCATGTCTGCCGACCGTTGGCATGATGACCGCCCTGAGCGGGCGCAAGCACATAGCACTGGTTTTCGATGGCACGCGCACGCAAGAGCAGTTCCCAATGCGCCTTGCCGGTCGTATAGGTAAACGCCGCAGGCACCAGAATCAGCGCAGGCTGATTCAACGCGCGATAAAGCTCGGGGAAGCGCAAGTCATAGCAGACCGACAGCCCGATACCGGCCCCCTCGACCGAGAAATGGGCAGGATCGGTGCCGGGGCGAATGGCGGTCGATTCATCGTAAGACTCTTTTCCGCTGGCAAACTTGAATAAATGGATTTTGTCGTAGCGCGCAGCCAGCGTGCCGTCCGGACCATATACAAGCGAGCTATTAAAGACACGGTCCTCACCCCCGACCGCCAGTGGGATGGTTCCGCCAGCCAGCCATATCTTGTGGGTACGGGCCTGGTCGGCCAGAAAGGCCTGGATCGGTCCGCCCTGGACGGCATCCTCCTTTATTGCCCACTTGTCCCGATCGCGCAGGCCCATAAAGCAGAAATACTCCGGCAACGACACCAGTTTGGCACCCGATTGGGCGGCTTCGGCGATCAATATGGCAGCCTGGTCGAGATTTTCTTTCAGATCTGGCGAGGAAACCATCTGAATGCCGGCGACTTTGAAAGAGGGAAAGCTCTGCTCGGTGGACATCGAATTAACCTCCAGCACTGAATTGGGCGTAATTTGAAACAGTCAAAGTGTTAATAAAGCAGAAACTCGACCGAGTTCGGAAAATAATCAAGTAAAATAAATGTATAGTTCGACACCTATTCAATTCATCCAGAAACGGTGTAATGCGCCTCGCTGGTGAATGATTTTGACGAAGAACCGAACCCATAGACATCAGGACGGCACTTATGGCACGAGAAACCTACGCTTCGATGCAGGCCAAGATCGAAAAAGAAATCAGCAAACTGCAAAAGCGGGCAGAGGCTTTGCAGACCAAACGCCGCAAACCTGTGATCAATTCGATCGTAGCGTCCATGCGTCAATACGATATCACCACCGAAGAACTCACGGCAGCGCTGAATGCCAGCAAGCCGCCCAGCAAGGCACGCAAGACCGTTGGCGCATCCAAGACGACCACCGCTGCCAAACGCCCCGTTGCACCAAAGTATCGCCACCCCGACTCAGGCGAAACGTGGAGCGGTCGCGGCAAAGCACCGCGCTGGTTGGTGGCTGCAGAAGGTTCCGGTCAGTCGCGGGACAGCTTCCTGATCAAATAAGCCATGGTGGTCAGCGATCTGATTGCTTAACTGAACAGTCAGGTGGCTTGGTTGAGGCTTGTTTGGCACGGCAACATAGCTGTCACGCCTTGATCGATCATGACAAATAAAACCGAGCCTAATCGCTCGGTTTTATTTTTTGCCGAAGATCGCTTCATATCTCAATTGCCATCAAAAAACTCAGACG
>JBAZPE010000170.1:0-5607 GCA_041648375.1 Burkholderiaceae bacterium
TCGCCATCCTTGGGGTTGGCAAAGCGCACGACCGGCGTGCGGCCCTCGGGAACGGGAGGCAGGGTTTTGCCCGGGGCCGGGCGCCAGGTACCGTCGTATCGGGGCTTCAAGCCCTGGGCACGTGCCGCCTCGCGCATGGCATCGACTTCTTCGGGTGTGCTGTAGCAGTGGTAGGCGGTGCCTGCGGCAAGCATGGTCTGGATGACTTCGCGATAGCGCGCCATGTGCTGCATCTGGTAGAAGGGGCCTTCATCGGGCGTCAAGCCCAGCCATTGCATGCTGTCCAGAATGGCCTGCACGGCCTCGGGCGTGGAGCGCTCGACGTCGGTGTCTTCGATACGAAGCACGAACGCGCCCTGATGGTGGCGAGCATAGGCCCAGGCGAAAAGCGCCGTGCGCGCGCCACCCAAGTGCAAATAGCCGGTGGGCGAGGGTGCAAAACGCGTGCGCACTTGTTGTGAAGCAGTAGATGTCATGTCGAAAACACAGTGATAATGTCCGGAATCCAACCATTTTAGAGTAGGCCAGCCGCTTTTGATGTTAAGACACGCACTCGCCCCTCTCTTCGAGCCTGCATCGCTGCTGGTGGTGAGCGATCGTGCGCTGCCGGTCTCGCAGTGGTTGCCTAAGGGCCTGGCCGCCTCTGCCACCTTCGTCTTGGCCGCAACAGGTGAGGCGCCTGCCATTCCTGATGCATTGCAGGGCGTGGCAGCCGGTGCGCGCGTCGATCTGGCGGTGGTGTGCGTCTCGCCCGCGGTGCTGCTCGAAACCTTGCGACGACTTGTGCCCGGTGCGCCGCGCGCCATGGTTCTGCTGCCTCACGAACTGCCCGATCCCTATCCCAAAGGCACGCAGGCCCTGTGTCGAGAATGGGCGCAGGCCAACGATTGTCAGATCCTGGGGCCGCGTGCGTTCGGTGCGCAGCGCCCGCATGCAGGCTTCAATTTCAGCCAGCACCCCACGCTGGCGCGCATCGGGCGGGTGGCGCTGGTCGCCCAGTCGCGCGCCATCATGGCGGCCATGATGGACTGGGCCGAAGACGTGCATATCGGTTTCTCGCTGGCGGTTGCACTGGGTGATGAGGCCGTTGTGGGCCTGACGCAGGTGCTGGACTATCTGGCCGGCGACCCGCGTACCGACAGCATTGCGCTTTATCTCGAAGACACCGGACCGTCGCGCGAATTCATGAGCGCGCTGCGCGCTGCAGCCAGCGTCAAGCCCGTGGTCATCATCAAGACAGGCCGTGAAGATGGCCAGGCCGACGCCGTGTTCGATGCGGCGCTGCGGCGTGCGGGTGCGGTGCGGGTGCGCTATTTCGTGCAACTGTTTTCTGCCATCAAGGTGCTGGGCTATGCCCGGCGGCCCAGGGGGCGACGCGTGGCCCTGCTGGGCAACGGCAGTGGCCCGCCGCAACTGGCGCTCGATCTGCTGGGGCCGGATGCCGCCGCGCAACGGGCCGAGCTCACGCCCGCCAGCCAGCGTGCGCTTGCCGCACTGCTCGAGCCCGATGCCCGGGTGGACAACCCTGTCATTACCTATGTGCCCCTCACGCCCGACGGCATCCAGGCGATGCTCGATATTCTGCAGGATGACGCCGGGGTGGATGGGGTGCTCGTGCTGATTGCGCCCGATGCCCTGGCGGACATGCCCGCCGTGGCACGGCAACTGGCGGCCTACGCCCCTTCGGCCAAGAAACCGGTGATTACCTGCTTCATGGGGGATGCCGGCATGCGGCCCTTGCGTCGCATGCTCGACGATGCCGGCACGCCCGCGTTTCGCACGCCCGAGTCGGCGGCCGACGCGTTCGGGGTGCTGTCCACCCATCACTACAACCAGCAGTTGCTGCTGCAGACCCTGCCGCCCGACAGCGGAGGATTTGCCCCTGACCTGACGTCGGCCCGCCTGGTGATCGCCCAGGCCCGCGAGCAGGGGCTCACCCGCTTGCCCAATGGCCTGGCGCGGGCGGTATTGGCGGCATTCGGGCTGAGCCTGAGCGCCAGCGACCTGTTGGCGCCAGGTGAACTGTCGCGACCGATGTCGGTGCGCGCGCTGCGCGACAGCCACTTCGGGCCTTACCTGCGGTTCGGTAGCGGCGGGTTCGACGCGGCCTTGCCATTGGCCGACCGCGCGGCCGACCTGGCACCGCTGAACGCGTTTCTGGCTCGGCAACTGATCGAGCGCAGCAGCCTGTGGCGCCGCGTCTTCGGCCCGGCCATGAGCAGCGAAGCGGCCGACGCGCTGGTGCATTGGCTGGTGCGACTATCCGATATGGTCAGCGAGTTGCCCGACATCGAGACGGTGATCGTGGATCCGATTCATGCCGACGAGCGGTCGGTGCACGCCGCCAGCGTCGACATACGGCTGACCGCCACACCCGCGTGTGCCGATGCCCAGGCTCAGGGCTACCCGCATATGGCGATTCATCCCTATCCCAGCCGCTGGGTGCGGGCGCTGACCTTTGCCGATGGGACGCCCTGGGTCATGCGCCCGATCCGTCCGGAAGATGGCGAGCCGCTGCAGGCTTTCATTCGCGATCTGTCGGAGCGGTCGCGATACATGCGGTTCGTGTCCGTGATGCGCGAGCTCACCCCCAAAATGCTGGCGCGCTATACCCAGGTCGATTACCACCGTGAGCTGGCTCTGGTGGCCGCAACGCGGGTGCCCAATCCCGCCAACCGCGGCCATCCGCAGGAAGTCATCATCGGTCTGGCGCACTATCTGCGAAATCCTGATGGTCAGGGCGCCGAGTATGCATTGGTCATTGGGGACGACTGGCAGCGCCGCGGGCTGGGCGCAAACCTGATGGGCATGCTGATCGCCGCCGCGCGCGAACAGCAACTGGCCTATATCGATGGCGTGGTGCTGGCCGAGAACCGGCCCATGCTGGCGCTGATGACGCGCCTGGGATTCAAGGTGGACCGCGAGCCGGACGATCCGTCGTTACGACGCGTCTGGCTCGATCTCAGATCGGCGCCAGACTGATGGGGTCGGCGCCAGCTTTGCTGGGGTCGGCGCCGGGCTGAACGAGTGGGCGCCTGCTGAACACAGTGGCGCCCCACGCGATGGGTGAGCGCCCGCCGAATGTACTCGCGCCAGACCGACGTTCTAGACCAGCACGCGCTTCAGAAATGCAGCGATGTCGTGGATTTCTTCTGCGCACACCGAATGCGGCATCGGGTAGGTTTTCCAGGTCACATCGTAGCCGTGCTGTTTCAGCAGATCGCATGATGCCTGCGCGCGTTGCAGCGTGACGACGGGATCTTGCGTGCCGTGCGCCATGAAAATCGGCGTATCGGCATTCGCGGGGGCGCGTTCCAGCACGGCAGTGTCCGAAAGGGGCAGATAGCCCGACAGGCCGACCAGGCCCGCCAGCTTTTCCTTCACCCGCAAACCCGTGTGCAGCGTCATGGCGCAGCCCTGCGAAAAGCCGGCAAGCACAATATTCGATGAGGGAACGCCCCGCGCATTTTCGCGGGCAATCAGTGCCTCTATAGCGCCTTGGGACAACCGGATGCCGGCGTCGTCTTCGCGGCGGATGAGATCGAAGGTGAGGATGTCATACCAGGCCCGCATGGCCATGCCATTGTTGACGGTCACCGGGCGCACGGGGGCATTCGGAAACACGAATCGAATGGCAGGCGTGGCCGACAGTTTCAATTCGGGAATAATGGGGACGAAATCGTTGGCATCGGCGCCCAGCCCGTGCATCCAGATCACGCTGTGCGTGGGGGTGGGGCCAGTCTGAAGTTCCACGCAATCGAGCAGGGCAGCGGTGGCGGGGGAGGGCTGATTCATTGTGCAATGATTCCTTCGGCCTGCAGGCCTTTCAGGGTCTGGAACAGGGCGCGATAGTGTTTACGCTGCGGTTCCTGGCCGGGATTCAGGGATTCGTTGCCCGCGTGCTCCTTGCGTGCAGCGCGCACCAGGGTGCGAAAGGCCTGCACGTCGGCTTGCGGGATCTGCGTGAGCAAATGGGTCAGCGTATCGTCGTCTGCGAGCAGTTTGTCACGCATGGACTCCAGGCGATGCATGGCGCGGGTTTCTTCGCGCGACCCGTTTTCCCAGGTATCGATCTGCTTGCGGATGTCGTCGGCGGGCGCGTCGCGCATGAGCTTGCCCACGTAGGCCGCCGCACGGCGCTTGCCCTCGCGAGAGTTCGCCCGCTGCGCATCGCGCACGGCGTCGTAGAGCCGTTCACTGATGGGAAGCTGTTTGAGCCGATCAGTCGACAGGGCGATGAGTTCGGTCCCGAGATCGAGCAAAGCGTGCATCTCGCGTTTGATCTGCGACTTGCTTGGTCGGTCGTCGTAGGACGTGTCGTCGTCTTGCGCGTGGGTATCGTGGAATTCTGGTTTCATTGTTATGGCGGTCAGGCTGATCGGACTTGGCTATGATACTCGTCTCTCAGTTGTGATCAGCCATGGCCAATACCACTTCATCCCTGCCCATAGCCGCCAATCATGCGCGGTTCAGCGAAATTATCGAGTTTGTCCTTGCTCATGCCCGTCAGGTCGGGGCGTCTGACGCCGCGGCGGAGGTCTCCGAAAGCCTGGGATTGTCGGTATCGGTTCGCAAGAAGGATATCGAGACGGTAGAACAGACGCGTGATCGTTCGCTGGACGTGACCGTGTATGCCGGTCAGCGCCGCGGGTCGGCCTCGACCTCGGATTTCTCGGATGCGGCGTTGCGCGAGACGGTCGAAGCCGCCTGGCATATCGCACGGCATACGGCAGAAGATCCCATGGCCGGTCTGCCCGAAGAGGCGCTGCTGGCATTCACCTATCCGGATCTGAAGCTGCACACTGCGTGGCCCATCGCCACCGAGGAGGCGGCCGCGCTGGCATTGCGCTGCGAGGCTGCCGCCCGCGACACTGACCGGCGTATCAGCAATTCCGATGGCGCCAGCCTGGGCACCTACGAAGGGCAGTTCGTCATGGGCAACAGCCGCGGGTTCATGGGCGGCTACCCCTACTCGCGTCACAGTGTATCGGTCGCGCCCATTGCGGGACGCGGCAATGGCATGCAGCGCGACTATTGGTATACGTCGGCCCGCGACCCGGCGCTGCTGGCCGAGCCAGAGGCGGTGGGGCGCTACGCGGCCGAGCGAGCGCTCTCGCGCCTGAATGCCCGTCGCATCCCCACCGGCAAGTACCCGGTGCTGTTCGAGGCGCCGCTGGCGGTCGGATTGCTGGGCGCGTTCACGCAGGCCACCAGCGGGGGCGCGCTCTATCGCAAGGCGACATTTCTGCTGGACAGCCTGGGCAAGGAAATTTTCCCCGCGCACATTCGCATTGACGAAGACCCGCACACGGTGGGCGGCATGGGCAGCTCGCCGTTCGATGACGAAGGCGTGCGCACGCAGGCACGCAGTGTGGTCGCCCAGGGCGTGCTGCAGGGCTACTTCCTGTCCACTTACACCGCTCGCAAGCTGGGCATGACCACCACTGGCAATGCCGGCGGCTCGCATAATCTGGTGCTCGCGTCATCGCTGACCACGCCCGATGATGACTTTGCGGCGATGTTGCGCAAACTGGGCACCGGCCTGCTGGTCACTGAACTGATCGGCCAGGGTGTCAATTACGTGACTGGCGATTATTCCCGCGGTGC
>JBAZPE010000171.1:0-5589 GCA_041648375.1 Burkholderiaceae bacterium
CGTCATGCTGGCCTTGAGTGGTGTGCTCGGACTGGCCGCGCTGATCTATTCGCTGGCCAAGTGGGATCGCGCCGGCGTGCACTATCTCTCGCTGTTCCAGTTCCTGCTCATGGGTCTGAATGGCGCTTTTCTGACGGGCGATCTATTCAATCTTTTCGTGTTCTTCGAGGTCATGCTGGCCGCCTCGTACGGTCTGATCCTGCATGGCTCGGGCCTGACCCGTGTGCGCGCAGGCCTGCGCTATATCGTCGTGAACCTGGTGGCTTCCTTTCTGCTGCTCATCGGAATTGCGTTGATCTATGGCGTAGCCGGGACACTGAACATGGCCGATATCGCCTTGCGGGCGGGCTCGCTCATCGGTGCCGATCGCATGCTGTTCGAATCGGGTGCAGCCATTCTCAGCGTGGCGTTTGTGATCAAGGCAGGCGCCTGGCCGCTGAACTTCTGGTTGACCGATGGCTATGGCAATGCAGCAGCCCCCGTGGCGGCGGTGTTCTCCATCATGACCAAGGTGGGCATCTATGCACTGGTTCGACTGGGGTCGCTGTTGCTGCCCAGCGGCGCGCCGGCGGCCTTCGGTCTGGACTGGATGTTCATGATCGGGCTGGCCACCCTGTTCTTTGGTGCGGTCGGACTGCTCAGTGCCCAGAAACTGGAAAAGGTGGTGGGTTATTGCGTCATCGTGTCCTCGGGTACCTTGCTGACGGCGTTGGGGATGCCAGGTGTGGCGCTGACAGGCCCGGCCCTGTTCTATCTGATCAGTTCCGTACTGGCAACCGGTGCGTTTTTCATGCTGGCCGAAATGATCGAGCGCACGCGCAGCTTCGGCGCCAACGTGCTTGCGATCAGTTTCGACGCGTTCGATCTGGATGACCCCACCACGGCGAACCGTTCCGACGACGTGGTCGGCGTGGCCATTCCGGCTGCCATGGCGTTTCTTGGGCTGGCATTCGTTTCGTGTGTCCTGCTGGTCACCGGGCTGCCGCCGCTGTCCGGGTTCGTGGCCAAGTTCGCACTGCTGTCTGCAGCGGTGGACGCCGCGTCCGGGCCCACACCGTCGATCGACGCGTGGCTGCTGGTCTCGGCGGTGCTGCTCTCGGGCATGGCCGGTGTGATTGCCCTGTCGCGCACGGGTGTGCGGGTGTTCTGGGGCTCTGGCGAAAGAACCACGCCCCGACTGCGTCTGGCCGAGGCCGGTCCGGTCTCGGCCCTGGTGCTGCTGTGTGTGGGCCTGGCCGCGTGTGCAGGCTCGGTCATCGATTATCTGGATGCTGCCGCGCTGGCGCTTGATCGGCCTGCAACCTATATCGACGCGGTGATGTCGGCGCGGCCCGTGCGTGAAATCGGAGGAACGCCATGAGCTGGTTGCGCAAACTTCTGATGCCGTTTTTCCTGGTGGTCGCCTGGGTGCTGCTCAACAGCAGTGCGTCGGCCGGACAGATCGTGCTGGGTATTTTCCTGGCCTTTGCACTGGTCTGGGCGGCCAAGTCGCTGCGCCCCTTGCGTGCACGCCCCAAGCACCTGATGGTGGCACTGCGGCTGATGGCGGTGGTGGTGCGCGATATCATCCGATCGAACATCGCCGTGGGCCGCATCATCTGGGTGCCGAACCAGAAAATGGTGTCGGGATTCATGGATATTCCGCTGGATATGCGTGATCCACATGGCCTGGCCGTGCTGGCGTGCATTTTGACCTACACCCCGGGGTCGGTCTGGGTTCAGCTCAATGAAGCAGGCGATACGCTGAACCTGCATGTGCTGGATCTGAAGGACGAGGCCGAATGGGTCGACCTGGTCAAGAACCGTTATGAACGCCATTTGATGGAGATATTCGAATGACGACCATTCTTATCGTAGCCGCCTATTTCGCGATGGGCTGCTTCGTGCTCGGCATGGTGCCGTGCATGGTTCGACTGTGGCGCGGGCCCACCGCCCAGGATCGGGTGCTTGCGCTCGATGCGTTATACATCAATGGCATGCTGACGATTCTGGTGGCAGGCATTCTGTTCAATACGATGCTGTATTTCGATATTGCGCTGCTGATCGCCCTGTTCGGTTTCGTGGGTTCGGCCGCCCTGTCGAAATTCCTGCTGCGTGGAGAGGTGATCGAGCCATGATTGAGTACGATCTTCCGTTCTGGATTGCGCTGCCCGCCGCCGTGCTGCTGGTGGTCGCGGGCGTGCTGGCGCTCACAGGTTCGCTGGGCCTGATCCGCCTGTCGTCGTTCTATCAGCGCATCCATGCACCCACCATGGGCAACACCATGGGTGTGGGTTGCGTGCTGATCGCGTCGATGATGGTGTTCAGCTGGACGCAGTCTCGCCCCATCTTGCACGAAGTGCTGATCGTCTTACTGCTCTTTCTGACCTCGCCCGTCACGGCCATGCTGCTGATGCGCGCCGCCGTCTACAGGCAGCGTGAAGGCGGCAAACACGACGACGGACGCAACGAGTAGAGCGGTTGATGGCCTGACTCAGGCTGTGCCCGCCTCAGGCCGGTGCCTGCTTGAGCACCAGGACATCGCTCGAACCTTCCTGCACGATCTCGCCGTGCTGGTTGATCAGGCGCATGAGGCGATCAATCGATCCTACGCGCTTACTTTCGCCGGGATGCTTCGCCGTCACTTCCAGCGTCAGGTGCAAGGTGTCGCCGATGAAGATGGGTTTCTTGAATGCCCATTCCTTCAATGACAGCATGGCCACCACAGATTTATGAAAGATGCCCATCTCGTGCATCATGCCCGTGGCCAGCGCAATGCCCAGGGTACCGTGCACCAGCCGCTGTTTGAAGCGAGTGCCAGCGGCATACTGTGCATCGGCGTGGATCGGATTCCAGTCGCCCGACACCATTGAAAAAATCGTGAGATCGGCCTCGGTAATGGTGCGGCCACTGCTTTCGAACACCTGGCCAATCACGAAATCATCAAAATACAGAGAACTCATCGGTACACCCCTCAGGGGAAAAATCGACTGCAGCGCGCATCGTGGCGTGCTGCAGTCGGATCGATAGACAATCCTTTCAGGCTGTCTCGTCGGCGAGCCTGAGCAGGGCCATGTCGCGCAGTTTCACGCGTTGGAACTTCAAGCCGTTGGCGCTTGCGGTGGTCGGAAACGCGTCAACGACCCAGATCCGAGCGGGCACCTTGAATGGCGCCAGGGTCTGCGTCAGGGAGTCGATCATCGCCTGCGCGCCTGGCGCGCTGTCATCGGCCAGCACGAAGGCCACCGGGCGCAGTCGGCCTTCCATCTCGACGGCCACGACCTGGGCGTCCTGCACGCCGTCGAACAGCGTGATGGCATATTCGATTTCTGTGGGGTTCACCAGAAAGCCACCCAGTCGCATCGCATCTCCCATCCGTGACAGATAGACGAAGCTGCCATCGCGGCGCAGGTAACCCAGGTCGCCGGTTCTGAAGAATCCGTCAGACATGATCGCCTCAGCGGTGGCCTCGGGATTGTTCAGATAGCCCACGAAATTGGTGGGCGAGGCGATTTCGATTTCGCCAGCCTCATCAGGTGCACAAAGTTCGCCGGTTTCCGGGTTGCGAATGCGCACGATTGCGTCGGGCGATGCGGGTGTGCCGCCACCCAAGGTGCGTTCGCTGACGGGCAAGCTGGGCAACTGATAGGAAAACAGGGCCATGACTTCGCTAGACCCATATACCCCGGCCAGCGGGAAACCCTTGTCGGCCATGAGCTGCGCGAGGTCTTCCGCGCCGGGGCTGAAAGCGGCAAAGCCGACCAGCCTGAGCGAGGCACGTTTGCCGTCGGGCCAGCGCTCGGCGATGCGACGCAACATTTCATCAGTGGCAAACAAGTGCGTACTGCCATGCTTGAGCAGGGCTTCGATGGCATCGTCGGCGTTGAAAACGTCCAGCATGACGATGGGCTGCCCTGCGGCGAGCGCGCCCAACACGCTGTTCAGACCGAATACACCGCAAAACGGCAGGGCAGCCAACAGTGAGTCGCCAGGTTGACCCATGCCGAAGGCGCGTTTGACGTTGTGGCTGTGACCCGAGATCGTGCGCTGCGTGTGCACCACCAGTTTGGGGCCTTTGGTCGTGCCCGAGGTCGTAAATAGCACGACGGGAAGATCCGCGCGTGACTCGGTCGGCACCTGTGCCGATGAAGCCGGCACGCTCGCCACGTTCGAGGCCGCATGTTCGACTGTCGAGGCTTCGGACGCGTGCGCTGTGGCACTTTTTGCGTCAGCCGCAGCGGTGGTTGCTGCACGACCTCCCGCCCCTGGTGCATAAGCCAGGACCGGGCGATTCAGGATGCGTGGCGCCGGTTCGGCCTGCGTGTCTGTCGCATCGGCTTCAGTGGCGAGTACGACGACCACACGCAGGTCGGGCAATTCAGCTGGATCGACGCCCGCCACGATCTCCGGGAAGTCCAGCTTGCGAAATCCCGGTTGCATGATCAGCATGCGGGCTTGCGAGCGCGACAGAATGTATTGCAATTCGTGCGATCGAAAGCGCGTGTTCACGGCCACCAGCGTGGCGCCCAGTCGAGCCAGCGCAAAGAAAAGCACCAGCCATTCGGGCTGGTTGATCAGCCACACCGCCACACGATCGCCGCGCGTGACGCCATGGTCGGCCAACCACTGCGTGGCGGCTTGCACGCGCTGCTCCAGAGCGGCGTAGGTCATCGTCACGCCCTGCGGATCGATCAGTGCGCAGGCATCGGGCTTGTCGCGCAGGTGCGCCGCATAGATGCTATCGAGGTGTGCGCCCGAGGCGGCCGTCAGGGCTGCCGTGGGATGGTCCAAGTCACGGCTATGCATCAGTACAACTCCATCAGCGCCGCGTTGTCCGAGAAATCGGCAGGCGGCCCTTCTTTGATCAGTGCGCCGGATTTCATGACGATCACCCGATCTGATACCTTCAGCGCTTCACGCACGTTCTGCTCGACGATCAGAATCGACATCTTGCGTTCCTGCTGCAACTGGCGAATCGGTCCCATCAGATCCTGGAACAGCTTGGGCGCCAGGCCGATGGAAGGTTCGTCCAGCAGCAAACCCCGGGGTTGGCCGAGCAGGGCGCGCCCCAGTGACACCATCTGCTGCTGGCCGCCGGACAGCGTGCCCGCACGTTGGTGGTAGAACTTTTTGATGGCAGGCAGTACCGACATGACCCAGTCGACCCTTGCCGCCTGCTCGCCGCGGGCGATGCCGTTGGCCCAGAAACCCAGGCGCATGATCTCGGCTACTGTCAGCCCGGGAAACACACCCCGGCCTTCGGGCACGCAGGCGATGCCCGCTGCGTTCATGATCTTCGGACTGAGTTTTTCCTGAACCTGACCTTCGAGCAGGACCTGCCCGCTCTCGGGCGAGAGCAGGCCGAACAGCGTTTTGATCAGAGTGGACTTGCCTGCGCCATTGTGGCCGATCAGGCACAGCACCTCGTTGTGGTGCAGCTGCAGGTCGATGCCGGACAGCACGGGGCGACCGCCATAGCCTGCCGAGATCCCGCGCGCTTGCAGAAAGGGCGACGACGTCATGCGCGTTCTCCAAAATAGATCGAGGCCAGATGCGGGTTGGACAGCACCTCCTGCGCACTGCCTTCTGCCAGCAACTTGCCCTGGTCCA
>JBAZPE010000172.1:0-5577 GCA_041648375.1 Burkholderiaceae bacterium
ATTCTGGCCGACATCAACTTCGATGTCGCTGCAGGCGAGTTCGTCTTCGTCTCTGGCCCGTCGGGGGCTGGAAAATCCACGTTGCTCAAGCTGATCGGCGGCCTGGAGCCACCCAGTCGGGGATCGGTGCAGGTCAACGGTCAGAAACTGGAAAAGATGAGTCCGCGCTCACGGCCCTATCTGCGCCGCGCCGTCGGCGTCATTCTCCAGGACACTCATCTGCTTTACGACCGCAGTGTGATTGCGAACGTCACCTTGCCGCTGATCGTGACCGGCCACCCGCAAGCGAAGGCGCTGGCTCGGGCGCGCGCTGCACTGGAAAAGGTCGGCCTGTCGGGCAAAGACATGATGAAACCGATCGAGCTTTCCGGAGGCGAGCAGCAGCGCCTGGCCATTGCTCGTGCCATCGTGAATCGACCCGCGATTTTGATTGCCGACGAACCCACAGCCAATCTGGATCTCGAAAGTGCCACACGCATCATGAATGTCTTTCGCGACTTCAATCAGGTTGGCGTCACCACGCTGATCGCCTCGCATGATCAGGCATTGATGTCCCGCTATGCCAACAGAACGTTGCGCATCGATGAAGGACGCTTTACCGATATCCCCGGAGTGCAACCATGAACACATGGCTGCGTCAGCATCGTTATGCCCTGGCCATCACGTTGCGCCGCCTGGCGGCCCAACCCTTCTCTTCACTGGCCAACATTCTTGTGATGGCCATGGCATTGGCCCTGCCCTTGTTGGGTGGAGCAGTGCTGGTGTCGGTCGAGCCCGTGGCTCGCCAGTTGTCGGTGACACCCGAAGTCACGGCCTACATGCAGATCGATGCCCCCGAGGCGGCTGCCACGCAAGTCGCTCAGCGTATTCGAACCGAGTACGGTAGCGGCGTGAGCGAGGTGCGCATCATCAAGCGCGCCGACGCGCTGAGGGAACTGAAAGAAAACCCGGCATGGGCCCAAGCGCTTTCCGTGTTGCCTGGCAACCCCCTGCCCGACGCGGTGGTGACCCGATTGGCCGACGGCGACAATCTGTCCGGCCGCGCCGAGGCGCTGGCCGACACCTTGCAAAAGTGGGAGCGTGTCGATCGGGTTCAGCTTGACAGTGCCTGGGTGCAACGACTTGAAGCGTTGCTGCGGTTTGCTCGCATCGGCCTGATCTTCCTGGCCATGTGTGTCGCTGTTGTCGTGCTTGCCACTATTTTCAACACGGTGCGTATGCAAGCGTTGTCACAGCGTGAGGAAATCGGGGTGGCACGATTGGTGGGCGCGACAGAATCGTTCGTGCGCCGTCCTTTTCTGTATCTGGGTGCGCTGTCCGGCGCGCTGGCCGGTCTGGTGGCCATCGGCGTGGCAGCCCTGCTGCTCTCGCCGCTGAACAACGCGCTGGTGGGTCTGGCTCGCAGCTATGGCGCAGAGTTCGCCTTGCGACTGCCTTCGTTCTCGATACTGCTGCTGGCCGTTCTGGTCGCCGCGGGCCTGGGTGCGTTGTCGGCACGGTGGTCAGTCACCCGTAACACCCGCTTCTGACGCGAGTCGATGTCATCCGGCGCGGCGAGACCGTGCCGTATGACATCGTTGCTTCGTCAGGCCGCCCGCGCGGCGCCTTCCTCGCCTGAAGGCTTATCGAATGCCGCGATCAACCGCTCACGGCGCTCGGCAACACGGGTCATTGCAGCCTCTTTCACATGACCATAGCCCCGGATGTCTTCGGGCAGGCTGGCAAGCTCGACCGCACGTTGCAGATGACCTGCGTCCAGCTTGGGGAGAATGCGCTGTACCGTGTCACGGTACTGAGTAATCAGCGCACGCTCTTCACGTCGCTCGGCCGTATAGCCGAACATGTCAAACGCGGTGCCACGCAAGCCCTTGAACCGCGCCAGCAGGCCAAACGCCTTGAGCATGTAGGGCCCATAGGCCTTCTTCACCAGATGGCCCTGGGCATCACGACGCGAAAACAGGGGCGGTGCGAGATGGAATTGCAGTTGCCAGTCGCCTTCAAATTGCTCACCGATCTTCTTGAGAAATTCGCCATCGCTGTACAGGCGCGCCACCTCATACTCGTCCTTGTAAGCCATGAGCTTGTACAGATAGCGGGCCACGGCTGCAGCCAGTACCGAGGTGCCGGTTTTGGCATGCTCGGCCTTCGCCACGTCGTCAACAAACGAGGTGTATTGCTTGGCATAGGCCGCATTCTGATACTGGACAAGCAGGGCCGCGCGCATGTCGCGAATGGCAACCCAGTCGCCCTTGAGGTGCGCAGGCTGGAACGGCAACACCGTGTTGCCCGAGGCGGCAGGCGTCTGGCCACGGCGCACCGCCACAAATTGCTCGGTGGAAGAAGGCTCGGACACATCCTGCTGAACCGCGGTGATACCCGCCGCGTCCTGCACGGCTGCCAGATCAGCTGCCGCACGCCGGCCCCAGGCAAACGCGGCCAGGTTATTGGGAACCTGCGTCCCATTGAGTTCGATCGCACGTTCCAGCGCGGCCAGCCCCAACGGCAACCAGCCTTTCTGAAATGCGTAGCCCAGCATCATCGGGTTGGCGTAAATGCCGTCACCCAACAGGCGCACGGCCAGATCCGAGGCATCAATGGTGTCCACGCGACCTGCACCGCAGGCAGCATGTAAATCGTCTGTCAGCGAAGCGCCTGGCAAACGCCAGTCGGGGTTGTGGATGAAATCCGCAGTCGGTGCGACATCACTGTTGAGCAGCGCATGCGTGCGCCCGGCCGCCATGCGTGCCAGCGACTCAGTGCCTGCCCCCACCACCAGATCGCCAATCAGAACGAGATCGGCCTCGGCCATGGCGACACGCGTGTTCAGCAGATCGTCCGGCGTCGCAGCCAGGACGACGTGGGAGTGGACCGCTCCCCCTTTCTGGGCAAGGCCGGCCATATCCAGAACCGAACAACCCTTGTTTTCCAGGTGAGCCGCCATGCCAAGCAACTGGCCGATGGTGACCACACCCGTACCGCCCACGCCAGCGATGAACACGCCGTAAGGATGGTCCAGCCCAAGCGCTGCGGGCATGGGCAACTGAGCATCGGCACGCACGCCCGTGTCGCGTGCACGCGGTTTGCGTAGCGAGCCGCCTTCCACCGTCACGAAGCTGGGACAGAAACCCTTCAGACAGGAAAAGTCTTTGTTGCAGCTCGATTGATTGATCGTGCGCTTGCGGCCCAGAGGGGTCTCCAGCGGCTCCACCGACAGGCAGTGCGATTTGTCGGAACAGTCGCCACAGCCTTCGCACACACGCTCGTTGATGACCACACGGCGGGCCGGATCGGGGAAGTCGCCCCGTTTGCGACGACGGCGTTTTTCCGTCGCACAGGTCTGATCGTAGATGAGCACGGACACGCTGGGGTACTCGCGCAGCTCACGCATGACCCGATCCAGCTCATCACGGTGCACCACCGGCACGCCCTCGGCCAGACCGGTGACACCCTTGTATTTCTCGGGCTCGTCGGTGACGATCACGATTTTCTCGATCCCTTCGGCGGCGACCTGACGGGTGATCATGGGCACGCTGATCGGACCGTCCACCGGCTGACCGCCGGTCATGGCCACGGCATCGTTGAACAGGATCTTGTAGGTGATGGGCACGTTGGCCGCTACAGCGGCCCGAATGGCAAGCAGGCCCGAGTGGTAGTAGGTGCCGTCTCCCAGATTGGCAAACACATGCTTTTCTTCAGTAAACGGCGCCTGGCCGATCCATGGCACGCCTTCGCCGCCCATTTGGGTGAACACCTGTGTGTTACGCCCCATCCAGGTCACCATGTAGTGACACCCGATGCCGGCGAGCCCCCGCGAACCATCTGGCACCCGGGTCGAGGTGTTGTGCGGGCAGCCCGAGCAGAACCAAGGCTTGCGCTCGGTCACCACCCTGGGCTTGGCGGATGCCTTGGCACGCGCGTCGAGAAACGCCAGACGCGCCTCGATACCGGCGCGTACGCTGTCGGGCAGGTCGAACTTCAACAGGCGAGCGGCAATCGCGCGGGCGACAATGGCCGGTGAAAATTCGTAGTGGGCCGGCAGCAGCCAGTTACCCTGGGGAACCGACCACTCGCCGCCATCCTTATCGCCGAACTTGCCGACGACCCGCGGTATTTTCTTGCCTGTGCCAATCCAGCTGAACAATTCTTCCTTGAGCTGGTATTCCAGTACCTGACGCTTTTCCTCGACCACGAGAATTTCGTCCAGTCCTTCTGCGAATGCCTGGGTGCCTGTGGCTTCCAGCGGCCACACCATGCCCACCTTGAACAGTCGCAGCCCGATCTCGGCGCAGATCTCGGGCGTCAGGCCCAGATCAAGCAGGGCTTGATGCGTGTCAAGGTAGGCTTTGCCCGATGTCATGATGCCAAAGCGGGCCTGCTCGGCAGGCACCTCCCACAACTGACGGTTCAAGCCGTTCGCACGGGCGTAGGCCAACGCCGCATAAAGCTTGTAGTCCAGCAGACGGGCTTCCTGGGCAAGCGGGGTGTCGGGCAGGCGGATATTCAAGCCGTCCGCAGGCATGTGGAAATCTTCCGGCAGACGCACGCGCACGCGATGAGGATCGACATCGACCGATGCCGACACTTCGACGATATCGGTGATGCATTTGATGCCAACCCACACCCCTGCATAGCGGCTCATGGCCCAGCCATGCACGCCAAAATCGAGCACCTCCTGAACGCTGGAAGGAAACAGCACAGGGATCATGCACGCCTTCAGAATGTGATCGCTCTGATGCGGCAAGGTGGAGGACTTCGCGGGGTGATCGTCACCGGCCACCACCAGAACGCCGCCATGGGTCGACGTGCCTGCGGCATTCGCATGTTTGAAGACATCGCCGCTGCGATCCACCCCGGGGCCCTTGCCGTACCACATGCCGAACACGCCGTCGTACTTCGCACCAGGAAACAGATTGACCTGCTGCGAACCCCACACCGAGGTTGCTGCAAGATCCTCGTTCACGCCCGGCACGAACTCCACGTGATGTTTCTTGAGATGTTTTGCTGCCTTCCACATGTTCTGGTCGACCGTGCCCAGAGGCGAGCCGCGATAGCCAGACACGAAACCGGCGGTATTCAGACCAATGTGTTCATCACGCAGGCGCTGCATCATCGGCAGGCGCACCAGGGCGTGTATGCCGCTCATCCAGGCTCTGCCAGATTCGAGGGTATAGCGATCGTCCAGCTGGACGGTGGAAAGCGCTGCGGCTTGCGCAGGCGTAAGCGGGGCGTTCATGTTGTCTACTCCAAGGTCTTGGATGCCGGTACCGAACCTCGTGCGCACTCTTTTGAAGGCGAAGCAAATTCCGAACCGGCCGTTTTATATGTTCTTTCAAACGTTTTAACCGCTCAGAGTGCTCCGACGCAATAGGGATCATCGATGCCATAATTCAGCATGTTTTTCGCAAATCGCATCGTTGCCTGGCAGCGCAACCACGGCCGACATGACCTTCCCTGGCAGAACACGACCGACCCATACCGGATATGGCTGTCGGAGATCATGCTGCAACAGACCCAGGTCGCCACCGTGATGGGTTACTACGCTCGGTTTCTTGAGCGCTTCCCGGATATTGCGACGCT
>JBAZPE010000173.1:0-5571 GCA_041648375.1 Burkholderiaceae bacterium
CCCGTTGGACAAGGGAGCAGCCTGGCCCACCGATCGGGCCTCTGGCAGCGCTGTCAGTTCGCTCATGCTGTCTCCTTCTTGAACAGATCATGAAAGACCGGAAAAATTTCGCTGGCCTGACGAATGCGACGCATGGCGAAATGCGCCTCGCGCTTCTGTTCGTATTCCGTCCAGAGACTGCTCTTGCGGCCATCCTGCGCCTCGGGAATTTCAATATAGGCAAAGTAGCGCGTGGCCGGCAGCAGGTGTTCGGCCAGAAACCGCGCGCTCTTAGCCGCATCGGCGCCGAAGGAATCGCCATCGCTGGCCTGCGCGGCATACACGTTCCACTCGGCAGGTGGATAGCGCGACTGCATGATTTCCTGCATTAACGCCAGCGCCGACAGCACGATGGTGCCACCACTTTTCGGGTCATGGAAAAACGTCTGCTCATCGACCTCTTCGGCATCGTCCGTGTGGCGAATGAACACCAGATCCACATGTTCGTATTTGCGTGACAGGAACAAATACAGCAGCGTAAAAAAGCGCTTGGCCAAATCCTTCTTGCCTTCATCCATGGACCCCGATACATCCATCAGGCAGAACATGACGGCGCGTGCCATGGGCATCGCCACCGACACCCGGTTGCGATAGCGCAGGTCCAGTTCATCGAGAAACGGCACGCGGGCCAGGCGCGCACGGCACTGTTCGATTTCCTGCTCGATAGCCGTCACGTCTGCCTGCTGCGCGCGCGCCTGCACCAACCGCAACTCCAGTTGGTCGAGTTCTGCGCGTGCCGCCACGCCGAAACCCACCCGCCGCGCCAATGACGACTTCAGCGTGCGCCCGATGCTCAGCATGCTGGGCGAGCCGCTGGTGGCGTAGCCGGCGCGCTGCCACTTGCGCTGGGACACCTCGCCCAAATGGGTGCGGGCCAGATGCGGCAGTTCCATATCGTCGAAGAACAGATTCAGAAACTCGGCACGCGACAGGCTGAACGTGAACGCATCGACGGACTCGCCCTCGCCCGCCTGCGACCCCCCCTCGCCCTGTCCCTGTCCCCCGCGCGTACGATCGATCGTATCGCCCCGTGCGAATTCGCGATTGCCCGGGTGAACGACTTCACGGTCGCCTCCCGCAGCGTGATGAAAGCTGGGTTCCGAAATATCACGCGCCGGCAGATCGACATTGCCGCCCTGATCCATATCCTTGATGGAACGATCGCGGATCATCCCATGCACGGCATGGCGGATCTGGGCCTTGTACCGCCTGAGAAACCGCTCGCGATTCGCAGCGCTCTTATTGCGCCCGTTCAGACGTCGATCAATCAGTGAATTCATCATTCACCTCTCTATCAAGAAGACTTCCTCACGCGCAAATACCACTCGCACAGCAGCCTCACCTGTTTCTCGGTATAGCCCTTCTCGACCATGCGATCGACGAAGCTCTGATGCTTGGACTTATCTTCGGCCGACGCCTTGGCGTTGAAGGAAATCACCGGCAGCAGGTCTTCCGTATTCGAGAACATTTTTTTCTCGATCACCTCGCGCAGCTTTTCATAACTGGTCCAGGTCGGATTGCGGCCGCCGTTATTGGCTCGCGCCCGCAACACGAAGTTCACGATTTCATTTCTGAAATCCTTCGGGTTGGCGATGCCTGCGGGCTTTTCGATTTTCTCCAGGTCATCATTCAACGCACTGCGATCAAAACTCTCACCAGTCTCGGGGTCGCGAAACTCTTCATCCTGGATCCAGCAATCGGCAAAGGTCACATACCGATCGAAGATGTTCTGGCCGTATTCCGAATACGACTCCAAATAGGCCGTCTGGATTTCCTTGCCGATGAACTCGGCATAACGCGGTGACAGGTAACCCTTGATGAAATCCAGGTAGCGCCTGCGCACATCCTCGGGATAATCCTCGCGACCGATGCGCTGCTCCAGCACATACATCAGATGCACGGGGTTGGCTGCGACTTCGGTCTGGTCGTAATTGAAGACACTGGACAAGATCTTGTAGGCAAACCGGGTGGACACGCCGTTCATGCCTTCATCGGTGCCCGCGTAGTCCTTGTATTCCTGCAAGGCGCGCGCCTTGGGGTCCACATCCTTCAGGCTCTCGCCATCGTAGACACGAAGCTTGGCATAGATGCTCGAGTTCTCGGGTTCTTTCAAGCGCGTGAGCACCGAGAACTGGGCCATCATGTCGAGTGTGCCAGGCGCGCAGGGCGCCTCGGACAACGAGCTGTGCTGCAGCAGTTTCTCGTAAATTTTCACCTCTTCGGACACCTGCAGGCAATAAGGCACTTTCACGATATAGATGCGATCGAGAAAGGCTTCGTTGTGCTTGTTGTTGCGAAAGGTCTGCCATTCCGATTCGTTCGAATGGGCCAGGATCGAGCCATTGAACGGAATGGCGGAAAAGCCTTCCGTGCCTTTGAAGTTGCCTTCCTGTGTGGCGGTGAGCAAGGGGTGCAGCATCTTGATCGGCGCCTTGAACATTTCCACGAACTCGAGCAGACCCTGATTGGCCAGGCACAGCCCGCCGCTGTAGCTATAGGCATCGGGATCGTCCTGCGAATGGCGATCGAGCTTGCGGATGTCGACCTTGCCCACCAGCGACGAGATGTCCTGATTGTTCTCGTCACCGGGTTCGGTTTTGGCAATGGCGACCTGGCGCAGCACCGACGGGTTCAGCTTGACCACGCGGAACTTGGAGATGTCGCCATCGAATTCCTTCAGGCGCTTGATCGCCCAGGGGGACATGATGCCGCTGAGGTAACGCCTGGCAATGCCATAGTCCTTCTCGAGCACGTCGGCGAACCGGTCCGGCTGGAACAGGCCCAACGGCGTTTCGTTGACCGGCGATCCCTTCAAGGCATAGATGGGATAGGCCTCCATGAGCGACTTCAAGCGTTCGGCGATCGATGATTTGCCGCCGCCCACCGGTCCCAGCAGATAGAGAATCTGCTTGCGTTCTTCCAATCCCTGTGCGGCGTGCTTGAAGAAGGCGACGATCTGACCAATCACGTCTTCCATGCCGTAGAACTCCCTGAAGGCCGGGTAGCGACGGATGGTGCGGTTGGCGAACAGACGAGACAGCCTGGGGTCGTTGCGTGTGTCCACGACCTCTGGCTCACCGATGGCGGCCAGCATGCGCTCGGCGGCGCTGGCATAGGCCATGGGATCACGCTTGGCGAGGTTCAAATACTCTTCAAGAGAGAGTTCCGCATCCTGTTCTCTTGCGTACTGCGACTTGAAGCCTTCGACAATGCTCTGCATAGCGACCTCCTCAAACACCTGGACAAATCAGAACGACCCGGCTTGTCTTCATTGTGTGCTTCAGTGCTCGCGCATGCCAGACAATCATCGACATAAGCTTTTGCGTTGTGCAGCGATGTTGCTTTCGCCACACAGCGACAGAACCCATCAAACGAGGACACACGCACACATCATCAACGTTAGTGTGCGCGTGTGCTCGACAAGTTCCTAAGGGATTGCACTCACATGGGCTTCAGGCCGTGCGCATCGAACCACTCGAGCATACGTGCCCAGGCCTGGCGCGCAGGGCCTTCGCGATAGCTGGGACGATAGTCGGCGTGAAAGGCGTGGGGCGCATCTTCATACACCACGATCTCGGAAGCCTGAGCTGCCTTCGATCCGGTCTTCAGCGCTTGCTGCATGGCGCGCACATCGTCCAGGGAAATACCCGCATCTTTGTCACCATAGGCGCCGATCACCGGCGCATGCTGCATGCTCACCTGGTCGATCGGGAAAGCAGGCTTGAGCGCGTCGGTGGTGCCGCGAAGCTGACCGTACCAGGCCGCCCCGGCACGCACCTGGGCATTGTGCTGGGCGTACAGCCACGTGATGCGCCCGCCCCAGCAAAAGCCCATCACGGCCAGCTTGTCCTTGTTGCCGCCATTGGCCTGCGCCCACGCTGCGGTGGCGTCCAGATCGCCCATGGCTTGCGCATCGGGCACCTTGTCGATGATCTCGGCGCGAAGCTTTGCAATTTCGGTGTAAGACGTTGCATCGCCCTGACGCACGAAGAGATCTGGCGCAATGGCCTGATACCCCTCGCGCGCCAGTCGACGACAAACATCCTTGATGTATTCGTGTACGCCGAAAATCTCGGAAATGACCAGCACCGTGGTCAGCCCCTTCTTGCCAGCGGGCTGGGCCCGATAGGCGGGGATGGTTTCTGAACCGACCTGAATGGAAACCATCGAGGCCAGCAATCCATCATCAGGCGTGGTGATCGCCGTTTGGGCAATCGCGTGCCCGCTGGCCAGGGTGAATCCGGAGGCGGCCACGGCAGTGGCCAGAAAACCGCGGCGATTGATCTGCAGTGGCGGCAAGAGGCTATCGAATTCGGGATCGCTTTTTTTGCTCATGATGCATCCTTTAGGAGTCTGGCAACGGTGACCGTGCCCGGCAAGAATACTGCACACCGCGTCTTGCCGGGCAATGCCCGCAAACACCGCAAGCCGCACATCGCCGGTACATGGCTGCAAACACCGCAAGCCGCACATCGCCGAGCAATGCCTGCAACATCACCCCCGGCACATCGCCGGACAGTGCCCGCAACCTCCTGCGCACAACCAGATAAACTGCATGACATCTACTCATGCCAATTTATGGACCCGCACACCATGTCCACGCTTTCTCACCTCGATGAATCCGGCCAGATCCGCATGGTCGATGTCGGCGACAAAGCCGCCACCACCCGTACCGCGCAGGCCCAGGCGGGCGTGCAGCTCAACGCGCTGGCCTATGGGCTGTTGACCCAGCCGGGCCAGGGCAAGGGTGAGGTCCTGAACACGGCCCGGGTGGCCGGCATCCTCGCGGCCAAGCGCTGCGCCGATCTGATTCCCCTGTGCCACAGTCTGCCGCTGTCCTTCGTCGGCGTCGACTTCGAGCTCGACGACGCGCGACATCGGGTCAACATTGCGTCCACCTGCCGCAGCGACTACAAGACCGGCGTGGAAATGGAAGCCATGACCGCCTGCAGTGTGGCGGCGTTGACGATCTATGACATGTGCAAGGCGGCCGACAAGGGCATCATCATCGAACAGGTGCAACTGGTCTACAAGACCGGCGGCAAAAGCGGCGAATGGCGCCGCGACAGCCACACCGCGAAGGAGGCTTCATGACCGACGCCGTCATCACGATTCTGTATTTCGCACGCATTGCCGAGCTCACGGGTATGCGCAGCGAGCGCCTTGCCGCCGATGGCATCAGCTCGGGTCACACGCTGCTGCAGGCGCTCAAAGCGCGCCACCCGGCGCTTGCCGAGGTAAACAATCTCAGACTGGCCATCAACCAGACGCACGCCCCCGCGGGCGCCGCCATTGCAGCCGGTGACGAAGTTGCGGTGTTCGAGCCCGTGACGGGAGGATAGCCATGATTCTGGTGACGCAGGACGATTTCGATACGGCTGCCGTCGTGCAGGACGTGCGTGCGCGTACAGCAGGCCAGGCGGGCGCGCTGGTGACCTTCACCGGTTACGTGCGCGACTATGCCAGCGACGCCGGCACCCGCTCGCTGTTTCTGGACTACTACCCAGGCATGTGCGAGAACGAACTCCAGGC
>JBAZPE010000174.1:0-5552 GCA_041648375.1 Burkholderiaceae bacterium
CGCCCTGGCCGGGTACCTGATCCGGGAGCATGCCCACCGCCTCGCCGCGCCGAAGTGCCCGTACGAATTCCCGCACACCTTTCTGCGTGGCCGGCACGGCGCGCATGATGCTGTTATTGCGCGCCTGTTCGACCACCTCGCGCAAGGCCTTCTGGCGAGGCTCGCGAAACATGACGGTGAGCGGTTTGACCGAAGCGAGCGTACGGGCCACTACTTCGTAACAACCCAAGTGTGGTGTGAGAAAAAGAATCCCGCGTCCTTCGGCCCGAGCCTGTGCCAGGACGTCGGGGTCGGCCACGGTCGTGGCGGCAACGCTGGCCGGCTCATTCAGCCACACCCGGGGCGTTTCCAGAATCAAGGCGCCCGTGTGGCCTGCGGCACGGCGCAGGAACGCCGGGTCGGTATAGCCCGCCTGCGCTGCATTGGCCCGTAGGCGATCGCGATAGCGCCCGGGAAGCATGTAAATGATCAGGCCGCAAAGTTTGCCCAGCGTGTGCAACACGCTCAGTGGCAATCGGGCAAGCAGACGAAGCAGAAACGGAAGCATTCAGGTACAGGATACGAGGGAGTGGTTCGGCCGCAGAGGCCATTGGCACGCTATTATTCTCCCTTAAAATGCTTTTCGTCGCCCAGTTAACCGACAACTTGTGGAGCGACTGCATGGTGGGTGGTCGCCCGCGCATGCAAGAATCCGCTAAAGCGTCGTACCCGAGAACTGGCCCACGGCGGCCGGATGGACCGGGTGCAGCGCGCCTCGTCAATCTTTTCAGGACGTATCGCCGTGGCCAATAACGATTTCCTCTTTACCTCCGAATCCGTCTCAGAAGGGCATCCCGACAAGGTCGCGGACCAGATATCGGACGCTGTGCTCGATGCCATCTTCACCCAGGATCCCCATGCGCGGGTCGCTGCTGAAACCTTGTGCAATACCGGGCTGGTCGTGCTGGCAGGTGAGATCACCACCACGGCCAACGTCGATTACATCCAGGTGGCGCGCGACACCATCAAGCGCATCGGCTATGACAATACCGACTTCGGGATCGACTACAAGGGCTGCGCAGTGCTGGTCGCCTACGACAAGCAATCGCCCGACATCGCCCAGGGCGTGGATCGCAGCTCCGAGGATTACCTGAACCAGGGTGCGGGTGACCAGGGCCTGATGTTCGGCTATGCCTGCGACGAAACCCCCGACCTGATGCCCGCGCCGATCTGGTATGCGCATCGTCTGGTTCAACGCCAGAGCGAACTGCGCAAGGACGGCCGCCTGCCGTGGTTGCGCCCTGATGCCAAATCGCAGGTGACCTTCCGTTACCTCGACGGTCGCCCCGCCGAAGTGCACACGGTCGTGCTGTCCACCCAGCATCACCCCGATATTTCGCAGGCAGACATCCGCGAAGCCGTCATCGAGGAAATCATCAAGCCGTGCTTCCCCGACGGCCTGATCACGCCGCAGACGCGTTTTCTGGTCAACCCCACCGGCCGCTTCGTCATCGGTGGTCCGCAAGGCGACGCCGGTCTGACCGGTCGCAAGATCATCGTCGATACGTATGGTGGGGCGTGCCCCCACGGTGGCGGTGCGTTCTCCGGCAAGGATCCGTCCAAGGTCGATCGGTCGGCTGCCTATGCTGCCCGCTACGTGGCCAAGAACGTGGTCGCATCAGGGCTCGCACGCCAATGCCAGGTGCAGGTCAGCTATGCCATCGGCGTGGCCGAACCTATCAACGTCACCGTCTACACCGAAGGCACGGGTGTGATCCCCGATGATGAAATCGCCCGCCTGGTGGTCGAGAACTTCGACCTGCGCCCCAAGGGCATCGTCAACATGCTGGACCTGTTGCGCCCGATCTACACGCGCACGGCGGCCTATGGTCACTTCGGTCGTTCCGAGCCGGAGTTCACCTGGGAAGCCACCGATAAGGCAGAATTGCTGAAGTCGGCCATTCGGTAATTTCGCCGCTGGGCTGCCGTTAATCGCCGTATCCGGCCACGGATGGCAATGGGGGAATGACATGAGGGATTGGAAGCGCTTGGCGGCCGCAGCCACGCTGTGCGCCTTGGTCGCTGCGCCGGCCTATGCGCAATCGGTCATCAAGATCGGCGAAATCAATAGCTACAAGGCGCAGCCCGCCTTCCTCGGCCCCTATCGCAACGGCATGGAACTGGCCGTCGAGCAGGTCAATGCAGCAGGCGGCATCGACGGTCGTCGCATCGAGCTGATCGTGCGCGATGACAATGCCAACCCGGGCGATGCCGTCCGGGCGGCAGAAGAATTGTTCCAGCGCGAGCGCATCGATGTGCTGACAGGGTCGTTCCTTTCGCATATCGGTCTGGCGCTCACCGACTACGCGCAGCAGCGCAAGCGCTTCTTCCTGGCCAGCGAGCCGCTGACCGACAAGATCACCTGGCAGAACGGCAACCGCTACACCTTCCGACTGCGCACCTCGACCTATATGCAGGCCGCCATGCTGGTGCCTGAAGCGGTCAAGCTGAACAAGAAACGCTGGGCGATCGTCTATCCCAACTACGAGTACGGGCAGTCGGCCGTCGCCACTTTCAAAACGCTGCTCAAGGCGGCCCAGCCCGATGTCGAATTCGTGGCCGAGCAGGCCACGCCGCTGGGCAAGCTCGATGCCGGCAGCGTGGTGCAGGCGTTAGCCGATGCCAAACCCGATGCGATCTTCAATGCCCTGTTCGCCACAGATGTCACCCGCTTCGTGCGTGAGGGCAACACTCGCGGACTGTTCCCCGCTACACCCGTGGTCAGCCTGCTGACCGGCGAGCCCGAGTACCTGGACGCCATTGGCGCCGAAACGCCGGACAACTGGATCGCCACAGGCTACCCCTGGTACTCGATCGACACCCCGGAGCACACCGCTTTTCGTGATGCCTATCAGGCCAGGTTCAACGACTATCCGCGCTTCGGGTCTGTCATCGGCTACAGCGCCATTCAGTCTATCGTGGCCGGCATACGCAAAGCCGGCACCACCGATAACGAAAAACTGGTGGAAGCCTTCAAAGGCCTCACGCTCACCATTCCCTTCGGTCCGATCGAATACCGCGCGCTGGATCACCAGTCCACCATGGGCGCTTTCGTGGGCCGCCTTGGCCTGAAAGACGGCAAGGGCGTCATGATCGATCACGTCTATGCACCTGGCGACAAATTCATGCCCTCGGATGACGAGGTGCGGGCCTTGCGCCGTGCCGACTGACCGGGCGTGTCCATGAAATCGTGGGTGCCCCTGTTCCAGCGCACGCTGGCGGGTTGACCGCATGAGCCTGGACGCGCTGGTCGTACAACTGCTCAATGGTCTGGCCGAGGCCTCCTCCCTGTTTCTGGTGGCGGCCGGCCTGTCGCTGATCTTCGGCGTCACCCGCATCGTCAATTTCGCCCACGGCTCACTCTACATGCTGGGCGTATATCTGGCCTATGCTTTCGCCCAGCGCATGGGCGACACGGCACTCGGGTTCTGGGCCAGCGTGGTGTTCGCCGCCATCGTGGTCGGCCTGTTGGGTGCGCTGCTGGAGCGGCTACTGCTCAGGCGGCTGTATCAGGCGCCTGAATTGTTCCAGCTGTTGGCGACATTCGCGCTGGTGCTGGTGATCAACGATGCCGCCATGTGGATTTGGGGGGCTGAAGACTTGCTGGGCCGCCGTGCGCCCGGCCTGTCGGGTTCCGTGCTTGTTCTGGGGCGCCAGTATCCCACCTACAACTTTGCACTGATGGCGATCGGCCCCGTGGTGCTGGGACTTCTGTGGCTGTTGCTCACCCGCACGCGTTGGGGGCGGCAGGTCCGTGCCGCGACACAGGACCGTGAGATGCTGGGCGCATTGGGTGTGAATCAGGCCTGGTTGTTCACGGGTGTGTTCGCGCTGGGCGCGTTCTTGGCCGGGCTGGGCGGCGCGGTCCAGTTGCCGCGCGAACCCGCCAGCCTGTCGCTGGACCTGCGTGTGATCGGCGAAGCGTTCGTCGTGGTCGTGGTGGGGGGCATGGGGTCCATCCCCGGTGCGTTCGTGGCGGCATTGTTGATCGCCTTGATCAAGGCCCTGTGCATCGGTCTGGGCACCATCGATGTCTTCGGATTTCCGTTGGCGCTCTCGCGCTGGACGCTGCTCGTGGAATTTGTGGTGATGGCCCTGGTGCTGGTGTTCAGGCCCTGGGGGCTGTTTGGTCGTGCCCAGAATCTGCACCGTCATGCCGGACCTGTCGAAGCGCCATTCGTGCGAGCGGGCAGGGGGCACCGCCTGGTTTTGCTCGTCGGGGTGCTGCTGCTGGCAGCCGTGCCCGCGGCGGGGGAGGCCGCGGGCTATGCGCAGGTGCTGCTCACCGACATCTTCATCGCGGTGCTGTTCGCGCTCAGCCTGCATTTCATCATGGGGCCTGCAGGCATGCATTCGTTCGGGCACGCGGCGTATTTTGGGTTGGGTGCTTACGGCGCGGCGTTGCTGGTGAAGTCGGTGGGCTTGCCCACCGAGGGCGCCTTTGTGCTGGCACCGCTGGTGGCCGCCAGCGCGGCAGTCATTTTCGGATGGTTCGTCGTGCGTCTCTCGGGCGTCTACCTGGCCATGCTCACGCTCGCGTTTGCGCAGATCGTGTGGTCGGTCGTGTTTCAGTGGGATGGTTTCACGGGTGGCTCCAACGGGTTGATCGGCTTGTGGCCTCCTGCGTGGTTGGCTTCGGCCACGCATTACTACTATCTGACGCTGGCTTGCGTGGTGGCCGCAGCGGTGGCGTTGCGGCGCGTGCTCTTCTCTCCGTTCGGCTATGCCATGCGCGCGGCACGCGATTCGCCCCTGCGTGCCGACGCCATCGGCATCGATATCAAGCGTGTGCAGTGGTTGGCCTTCGTGCTCGCCGGTGCGTTCGCGGGGCTGGCCGGTGCGCTATTCGTGTTCTCCAAAGGCGGGGTGTCGCCGGACGTGATGGCGGTTGGAAAATCGGTCGATGGCCTGGTGATGGTGTTGCTCGGTGGCGTGCAGACACTCGCCGGGCCCATCGTGGGTGCGGCAGCATTCGGTCTGCTGCAAGATACGGTCATGCGATCGACCGAATACTGGCGCGCGTTGCTGGGCGGCATCATCCTGCTGCTCGTACTGGCGTTTCCTCAGGGTTTGGCGGGCATGGCGCAGCGATGGCGGGCATGGGGTCTGACACGCAAGGGGGCGCCATGAGTCTGCTTCAGGTGCGCAATCTCAGTCGCGCGTTCGGTGGCGTGCAAGCCGTGGACGGCATGGATATCGACGTGCAGGCGGGCGAGCTGCTGGCGTTGATCGGCCCGAACGGCGCAGGCAAGTCCACGACGTTCAACATGATCAATGGGCAACTGCGCCCGACCACCGGCACCATCGTGCTGGCCGGTCAATCGCTGGTGGGGCGCAGCCCGCGGCAGATCAGTCGACTGGGGGTGGGCCGCACGTTTCAGATTGCCGCGACCTTCGCCTCGCTTACGGTCGTGGAAAACGTGCAGATGGCGCTGGTCTCGCACCAGCGTCGGGTGTTTGCCCTGTGGCCGCTGGCCGCGCGCCTGTATCGCGACCAGGCCATGGCGCTGCTG
>JBAZPE010000175.1:0-5544 GCA_041648375.1 Burkholderiaceae bacterium
TGCCCGTGCCTGTGATCGTTTTCGATGGCAGGCGTGGGACGCGGAGCAAGACGATGAACATAGTCTGCATGGGTGGCGGTCCCGCCGGGTTGTATTTCGGCCTATTGATGAAGTTGCAGGATGCCTCGCATCGCGTGACGGTCGTCGAGCGCAACAAGCCCTATGACACCTTCGGCTGGGGCGTGGTCTTCTCCGACGCCACCATGGGCAACCTGCGCATTGCTGATCCCGTTTCTGCGCAGACGATCAGCGATGCCTTCAATCACTGGGACGACATCGAGATCCATTTCAAGGGTGAACGCCTGCGCAGCCAGGGCCATGGGTTCATCGGCATCGGACGCAAACATCTGCTCAACATTCTTCAGGCACGCTGCGAAGCGGTCGGTGTCGATCTCGTGTTCGAAACCGATATCAGCGATGACCGCGCGCTGGCCGATCGTTATGGTGCCGATCTGGTGATTGCCGCCGATGGTGCGAACAGTCGAATCCGGAATCGATATGCCGAGGTCTTCAAGCCTGATGTGCAGATGCGTGACTGCCGCTTCGTGTGGCTGGGCACGCGCAAGGTTTTCGATGCCTTCACCTTCGCCTTCGTGCAGACGCCTCATGGCTGGTTCCAGGCGCATGCCTATCGGTTCGAAAGCGGCCTGTCCACGTTCATCGTCGAAACGCCCGAGGCTACCTGGCGTGCCGCCGGTCTGGACACGATGACCCAGGAGCAGGGCATTGCCTATTGCGAGACGCTTTTTGCACCCTGGCTCGATGGACATGGGCTGATGAACAATGCCACCCATGTGCGTGGCTCTGCGATCTGGATCAAATTCCCCCGCGTGATCTGTGAAAAGTGGGTGCATCGCCCCGAGGGTGGTCCGCCTGTGGTGTTGATGGGTGATGCCGCCCACACGGCGCATTTCTCGATCGGGTCTGGCACCAAGCTGGCACTGGAGGATGCGATCGAACTGGCGACCTGCATCGCCACCGAAACGGGCGCGGGGCTGGATCAGGCCCTGACGACCTATGAAGCGAGACGATCGGTCGAAGTATTGAAGATTCAGAATGCGGCGCGCAATTCCACCGAGTGGTTCGAGAACGTGGCGCGCTACGCCGATCTGCCGCCTGCGCAGTTTGCCTATTCCCTGCTCACGCGCTCGCAACGCATTTCGCACGAGAATCTGCGCCTGCGCGATAGCCGCTGGCTGCAAGGCGTTGAAGCGCAGATCGCGACGCGCGCAGGCGTGGCCCTGGCCGTCGATGAGGTACCGCCGCAGCCCATGTTCACGCCCTGGCACATGCGCAGCGTGACATTGCCGAATCGGATCGTGGTCTCGCCCATGGCCATGTATTCCTGCGTCGATGGCGTGCCGGGCGATTTCCATCTGGTCCACCTGGGGGCCCGCGCCATGGGTGGCGCAGGCCTGGTGATGGTGGAAATGACCTGCACGTCGCCTGATGCGCGCATCACCCCGGGGTGCCCGGGACTATGGAATGATGAGCAAGCCAGCGCCTTCAAACGTATCGTCGATTTCGTGCACGGCGCGAGCGAGGCAAAAATCGGGATCCAGCTGGGGCATGCCGGGCGCAAGGGCTCCACCCAGGTGGGCTGGGCACAGGCCGACCATCCGCTGGAAGCGAACAACTGGCCGCTTATTTCCGCCTCGGCACTGCCCTATCTGCCGGGCGTGTCCCAGGTGCCTCAGGCGATGACGCGTGCAGACATGGACCACGTGATCGACGCGTTCGTCGCCAGCACCCGACGCGCTGCGACTGCTGGCTTCGACTGGCTCGAACTTCACTGCGCACACGGTTATCTGTTGTCCAGCTTTATCTCGCCGGTGACCAACACGCGCGAGGACGACTACGGCGGTTCCCTGACCGCACGCATGCGCTTTCCGCTGGAGGTCTTTCAGGCGGTGCGCGCGGCGTGGCCTGACGCGCTGCCGATTTCGGTACGCATCTCGGCACACGACTGGGTGCAGGGCGGCATTACCGGCGATGATGCGGTGGAGATCGCCCGGCTGTTCAAGGCGGCCGGTGCCGACATGATCGATTGTTCCAGCGGGCAGGTCAGTCCGGATCAGCGGCCGGTATACGGACGCATGTACCAGGCTCCCTTCGCGGACCGCGTGCGTAACGAAGCGGGCATTGCCACCATGGCCGTGGGCGCCATTACGCAGGCCGATCAGGTCAACGGCATTATCGCGTCGGGACGCGCCGATCTTTGTGCGCTGGCCCGTCCGCATCTGGCCGATGCGAGCTGGACTTTGCGCGAAGCCGCAAGCAACGGTGTGCATACCCCGCGCTGGCCGCCGCAATACGAGGCCGGCCGTCGACAACTGGAGACGCTGTTCGAACGTGCGCAGCCCTCTGAGGGGCAATCATCATGAGCAATGACGCAGTCACACGACCTGATACACCCGCCCCTGTGCAAACCGGTGATCCCGCCGGGCCACCGCTGACGCAGCGGCATGCGGTGGTCACGGGCGGTTCGCGCGGCATAGGCCTGGCCATCGCCAGGCAATTGCTGGCGCAAGGTGCTCGGGTCACGATCGTGGGCCGTGATGCCGATACGCTGGCCACGGCCTGCGAGAGCCTGAACGGTGCCGACCGCGTGCACGGCGTGGTGGCTGATGTTGCCGATGCCGCTGCCGTGGCGCAGGCCTTCGATCAGGCGCGTGCGGTACACGGGTCCATCGATATCCTGATCAACAACGCCGGTCAGGCGCTAAGCCAGCGCTTCGATCGCATGGATGCCGCGCTCTGGCAAACCATGCTCAGCGTCAATCTGGGCGGCGTTTTCAACTGTACGCAGGCGGCACTGGGCGATATGGTCGCGCGCAAGTGGGGGCGCATCGTGAATGTGGCGAGCACAGCGGGTCTGACAGGCTATGCCTACGTGTCGGCCTATTGCGCCGCCAAGCATGGCGTGGTGGGGCTGACCCGGGCGTTGGCGCAGGAGGTGGCGTCGCAAGGTGTGACCGTCAACGCCGTGTGCCCCGGCTTTACCGATACCGACATCGTTCGCGATGCCGTGGCCAATATCGCAGGCAAGACCGGTCAGACTGAAGCACAGGCCATCGCTGGCCTGGCTCAACGCAACCCGCAGGGTCGGCTGGTGCAGCCCGACGAGGTGGCGGCCACCGTGGTCTGGCTCTGTCAGCCCGCCTCCTCCTCGATCAATGGGCAATCCATCGCGATCGATGGTGGCGAAATCACAGGTGCGCGCTGAGCGTCCTTCAACCGACGGAGACACAGATATGTCGAATCAATCCGCTTCCGAGACTGCGCAGGTGCACAGCATGGCTGGGCACACGCGCCCTTTTGCCGGGCATCGCCCGCGCACCTTTCTGTGGGACGTGCGCGCCGATGGCCGCGTGGCCACCCTGACCCTGAACCGCCCGGCGCGCAAGAATCCGCTGACTTTCGAATCCTACGCCGAGTTGCGTGACCTGTTTCGCGACCTGAAGTATGCCTCGGATGTAAAGGTCATCGTGGTCAGCGGCGCCGGTGGGAATTTCTGCTCGGGCGGCGATGTGCACGAGATCATCGGGCCGCTGACCCGCATGAGCATGCCCGAGCTGCTTGCCTTCACGCGCATGACAGGCGATCTGATCAAGGCCATGCGCGCCTGCCCGCAACCCATCATTGCCGCCGTCGATGGGGTCTGCGCGGGTGCGGGTGCCATGATCGCACTGGCCTCGGACATGCGTCTGGGCACACCTGCGGCGCGCACGGCCTTTCTGTTCACCCGTGTCGGCCTGGCAGGGGCGGACATGGGCGCGTGCACGCTGTTGCCGCGCATGATCGGCCAGGGAAGGGCGTCCGAGTTGCTGTATTCCGGGCGCGCCATGACCGCTGAGGAAGGACTGGACTGGGGGTTCTTCAACGCCCTGCATGAACCGTCGGCGCTTCAGCAGGCCGCTGCGGCACTGGCCGGCCAGATCGCCGATGGTCCGACCTTCGCGCACGGCGTGACCAAAAACCTGCTGCACATGGAGTGGGCGATGGGCGTGGACGAGGCTATCGATGCCGAGGCCCAGGCTCAGGCTGTCTGCATGCAGACGCAGGATTTCCATCGCGCCTATGAGGCATTCGTTGCCAAGCGCCGTCCCGTCTTCGAAGGCAATTGATCGGGAGATCATGATGATCGACAAATCGTGGCATGCATGGCCTTTCTTCGACGACAGTCACCGCACGCTGGTCGCATCGCTGGACACCTGGTGCGCCAGCGCCGAGCAGGCCGTGCCTCACCATGGCGCACACGATGTGGATGATGTGTGCCGCGATTGGGTGCGCAAGCTGGGCCAGGCAGGCTGGCTGCGCTATTGCGTGCCGGCCGGGCCCGATGGCGCCTGGGGCGGCGCGCTGGCGCAGGTCGATTCGCGGGCTGTCTGTTTGCTGCGTGAAACCCTGGCGCGACACGATGCCCTGGCCGATTTCGCCTTCGCCATGCAAGGCCTGGGAAGTGGCGCGATCAGTCTGGGTGGGTCCGACGCATTGCGTGTGCATTATCTGCCACGGGTGGCGCGGGGCGAGGCAATCGCAGCCTTCGCCTTGTCCGAGCCCGAGGCGGGTTCGGATGTCGCCGCGCTGGCCTGCACGGCCAGGCGCGAGGGTGACCATTATGTGCTGGATGGCGAGAAAACCTGGATTTCCAACGGTGGCATCGCGGATTTCTATTGCGTCTTTGCGCGCACGGGCGAAGCACCAGGCGCACGCGGCATCACGGGCTTCGTGGTCGATGCCGACACGCCCGGGCTGGAGATTGCCGAGCGCATCGATGTGATCGCGCCTCATCCCCTGGCGCGCCTGAGCTTCAACGGTTGCCGGGTGCCGGTTGCGCATCGGCTGGGCGAGCCGGGGCAGGGGTTCAAGCTGGCCATGATGACCCTGGATATCTTCCGTGCTTCTGTGGCCGCAGCGGCGCTGGGCTTTGCCCGACGCGCACTGCGCGAAAGCGTGGAACGGGCCCGCACGCGCCGCATGTTCGGCCAGACGCTGGGCGACCTGCAACTGACCCAGGCTGCCTTGGGCGAGATGGCAACCGAGATCGATGCGGCGGCACTGTTGACCTATCGAGCAGCCTGGATGCGCGACGTTCAGCAGGTGCGCACCACCAGTGCGGCTGCCATGGCGAAGATGGCGGCAACCGAGTCGGCTCAGCGCGTCATCGATCGGGCTGTACAGATGTTCGGCGGTGCCGGCGTGGTGTCCGGCGCGCCTGTGGAGAAGCTCTATCGTGAAATCCGCGCGCTGCGTATCTACGAAGGGGCGACGGAAGTGCAGAAACTCATTATTGCCAGGGAATTGCTGAAGGACTGATTCACGCACGCGACCATACAAGGGGAAAATCATGGCGCAGTCTGCACATATCGACACGTTCGCACTCGATCGGCTTCCGGATCGGGCCCTGTGGCCGGAACTGATCACCGGGCCCGACACCGACTATCCCGAGCGCTTCAATTGCGCGGCGGTGCTGGTCGATGAGCGTGTGGCCCAGGGCGATGGCGATCGCCTGGCGCTGCAATGGCGCGATGGTGAGCGCCT
>JBAZPE010000176.1:0-5539 GCA_041648375.1 Burkholderiaceae bacterium
CTGGCGCGATACCCAATTCTCGCAATGCCGTCTGCAAGGGTCGACCTGGGATCAGGTCAGCCTGGATCAGTGCGTGTTCCACGACTGCGACGCCACCGACATGCGGCTGCATGCAACGGGTGCGGTCGGCATGACCTGGAGCCAGAGCAATGCGCCAGGCCTGGACCTTTCCGGCAGCACACTGGCGCAGTGCACGTTCACGCGCACTTGCCTGGACC
This sequence comes from Burkholderiaceae bacterium, assembly GCA_041648375.1. Lineage (GTDB taxonomy): Bacteria > Pseudomonadota > Gammaproteobacteria > Burkholderiales > Burkholderiaceae_B > Schauerella. The sequence continues at coordinate 219 of JBAZPE010000176.1, forward strand.
GCGCCTCTTTTGCCGAGGCGAGCCTGCGCGATGCGACCTTCGCGCAGTGCGCTGTCGAGCAGATCGATTTTTCGGGTTGCCGGCAATCGGGCGGATTGTTCTACCAGGCCGATCTGCGCAGCGCCAACCTGAGCGCTATCCAGTGGGACGGCGTGGCCTGCGTCGAAGTCGACCTGTCCGGTCAGCGGCTGAACGATCTGTCGTTACAGCGGTGTCAGTTGACCGAATGCATGCTGGATGACGTGGATTTCAGCGGCGCGTTGCTGACCCAGACCGGCTTCAAGGGCGCCTCGATGCACCGGGTGAATCTGACCGGCGCGCGCGCCAGCCGCTGCATGTTCGCCCAGGCCGACCTGAGCCACGCGAGGGCTGCGCGCGGGCGATTCGATCAGTCGATATGGAAGCACGCATGTGTGGAGCATGTGGACTTTCGTGGGGCCGATCTGACGCAGGCGATTTTTCATTACGCGCGCAGCGGGCATGCCTTGTTCAACCACGCAGTGCTGACCTACACCGATTTTTCGTACGCCGACCTGCAGCACGCCGATATGCGTGCCGGGCGTTTCGAGCGCACGCAATGTCACCGGGCCTTGACGGCCCACACCCGGTGGGACGATCGAACCGGCATCCTGGAGAACGATCCCCAGCTCTTCGACGCCGAACGCTGGTCGGCCGGGCGCAGCCTCACCCCAAGGGAAGGATAGACACGCATGTTTGCCAACTGCCAACTCATGGGAATCGACCTGGCGTTTCCCGATATCTGCAAAACGCCACCGGCGCTCATTCCCATCCCCTATCCGAATTTTGCGTTGGGGCCGATGGCGATTCCGAATGCGTGGAACATTCTCATCATGGGGATGCCCGCGCACAATTTGCTCACGACCATTCCGCTGACCAATGGCGATAACCCCGGCCTGGCACTGGGGCTGATATCGCCCTCGGTAATGGGACCGTCGCGCCACGTCACCTGCGTGCCCAATGTGCTGTTCAAGTGCATTCCGGCGACACGCCTGACCAGCATGACGGTGCAGAACCGCAGCAACGCCGTGGGCATGCGCATCGTGCCCAGCCAGATCAAGGTGGTGTTGCTGGGCGGTGGAGGCGGTGGGGGCGCGGCCAGCCGCGCCGGCAAGGGTGCAGGCGCAGCGGGCAAGGCATCCAAGGCGCGCAAGGGCGGGCCGGGCAGGGCGGCGAAAGGGGGCAAGAACGCCAAGCGAGCCGATGGCAAGCAGGCGGGCAAGCCGCCGCGCAAGAAAAGCCTGCGCGAGCAGTACATGGGTCGCACGCCAGGCAAGAATTCCCGCACTGGCAGGCAGGTGCAGAAAAACATGCGCGAGAAGGGTCGTCTGCGCGAGAATCGCCGTGGTGAAACCGAGTTCAAGGCGTCCGACGACAAATGGTATCCGCTGCGCGAGGCCGACATGGCGCACTCACCCAAAGACGCCGTAGGATGGTGGAACCAGACCGGTCGCGCGCTGGGCCCCAAATCGCCGGGCGTGCGCAAGTGGATGCGGGACGCGGATAATTACGTGCTCGACCACTTCAGCCTGAACCGCTCGGCGGGCGCCAAGCTGGGCACACGTTATCTCCCACCGCTGCCTTGAGCCTAACCGGCAGGCTGCGAGGCCGGACCGGGGCGTTGACGCTTGCGCGTCGACTGGTGGCGAGATCAGGCGGTACGGAATGAATCAATACAAGGAACGACTATGGCAGCATTGATACCCCTTCCACCCGAGGCGCAGGCGCAGGTGGACGACTATGGCGCGCGCAGTTTCGAAGCGGAAAAACTCGGGGATATGGCGGGCGCCGAAGCGCTGTTGCTGAAAGCCTGGGCCGCGATTCCCGAACCCCGCCTGGGCTTTGACCCCGGGCCCTCGCTGGCGGTGGACATCACGGCGTTCTACCGCGACCTGGGTAACGTGGCGCAGTCGCATGCCTGGCTGGCCGTGGCGCGCGAGGGCTACGGCCCCGGCCCGAATCCGCACACCGAGTTCCTGGCCGCCACCGTGCATTACCACGCCCACGAACTGGACGAGGCCTTCGCCATTTTCGACGGCCTGTATCGGCAATACAAGAAGCGCCCGTTTCAGGGCTATCCGTCCGAATACCTGACGTTCTATCTGGATCGGGTGAAGGCACGCGACACATCGGCCTGACGCGGTGAGATAATGCCGTCCCACCCGCTGCGCGTGCACGGCTTCGTTTTTCCTTTTCCGAGAGCAATCGATGGAACTTCCTGACGATATATACGAGCAGATCGAAATTTTGTCCGAGGCGGGCAATGAGGCCTGCGACGACGGCGATTTCGATGTGGCGATCCATCAGTGGCAGCAGGCGCTGTCGCTGTTGCCCGAGCCGCAGGACCAGTGGGAAGCGTACATGTGGCTGAGCGCCTCCATGGGCGACGCCTACTATCAGTCTGAAGACTACGAGTCGGCCAAGGCCAGCCTGTACGACGCACTGAATGGGCCGGATGGCCAGGCCAACGGCTTCGTGCATTACATGTTGGGCAAGACCCTGTTGCGACTCGATGACGAGAAAGCGGTCGAGCACCTGCTCAAGGCCTACATGCTCGAAGGCGTGGACATATTCGATTCCGACGAAGACGAAGGACCCGACTCGCTCAAGGTACTTCAGGACCGCAAGCTGATCGACGAGGCCTGATCCATTCATTCAGTCCAGCCACCACCCAGCGCCAGGAAGATCGCGATCTGCTGATCGGTCAGTGCGGCGCGCGATGCCGCCCACTGACTCTGGTTCTGCGCCAGCGTGCGTTCGGCATCCAGCACGGTGAGATAATCCGTGCGACCGTTTTTGAACAGGGTGCGTGCCTGATCGGCCGCCTGCGCGCTGTCGTCGCGGGCGGCTTTCAGCGAGGCGTCGCGTTCGAGTTGCTGCCCATATTGCGTCAAGGCCGTCTCCGTCTCGCGTAGCGCCGTGAGCACCACGCCGTCGAATCGGGCGGCTGATGCACGGGTGGCGGCCTCGGCCTGGGCAATGCGGGCTTGCGCTGCGCCCGTGTTGGGCAGGGTCCACGATATCAGCGGGCCCAGGCTCCAGCTGTAGGTGCCGCGCTCGCCGACCATGTTCATCGGGCCGGCAGACTGTCCCGACAGGCCCAGGCTGATCTTGGGATACAGGTCGGCCGTTGCCACACCGATGCGGGCCGTTTGCGCGGCCAGTTCACGTTCGGCCTGCCGCACATCGGGCCGGCGTGCCAGCAACGCCGCGCCATCACCTACCGGAATGGCCTGAGCCAGCGCCGGTGGTGCGCTGCACTGTGCGAGCGCAGTGGGGAACGCGCCCGGCACATCGCCTGTGAGTGTGGCCAGCCGGAACAAGGCCACGCGTCGCTGCGCCTCGAAGGGCGGCAAGGCGGCCCGAAGCTGATCGAGCTGCGCCTGTGCACGCGTGGTGTCCAGACGCGTGCCGCGACCCGCCTGCAGCAGCCGTGTCGTCACGCTCAGCGACTCTTTCTGGATATCCACGGAATGGCGGGCGTCGGCCAGTTGCATGCCGGCGGCGCAGGCATCGGCATAGGCGCGGGTGGTTTCGGCGGCAATGTTGACGCGCACCGCCTGCAGCGCGGCCTGCGCTGCCTGGGTATCGCCCTGGGCCGCCTCTTCGGCCCGACGGATCTGGCCGAACAGATCCACCGCATAGGAGACGGTGGCCCCGGTCGAGTAACTGAAGTGGTCGCTCGGTCTGGCGTCGGGAGCGAGGGCCGACACGCCCGAGGCGTGGCCAAAGCCCGGCTGCGCGTTCACGCCGATGCTGGGCTGTGCGGCGGCACGTGCGTCCTGCAACTGGGCCTGCACCTTTTCGAGATTGGCCTGTGCCACGCGCAAGTCGGTGTTGCGTGCAAAGGCGCGTTCGATCAGGGCATCCAGCGTGGCATCGTTGTAGAGCTTCCACCAGTGGTCGGGCAACGGTGCGAGGGCCAGCGGCCCCGGCCCGGCGCGATCTGACGTGGCTGGAATACTGGTAAAGGGGGCCTGGGCGTCGCTGCGATTGATGGTCGCATCGTCAGGCCGGGCGTAGTCCGGGCCGACGGTGGTGCAGGCAGCGAGCAGGGTGATCAGGGACAGGGCCCCGAGGTGACGAACCAGTGGGCGCACAATCATGGCTTGATCTCCTTCCCAGCTTGCACCGCCACGGTGACGGTTTGCCCGGCTACCAGGCGCATGCCCGCAGGCACTTCGTCGATGTCCACACGCACGGGAATGCGTTGTGCCAGCCGCACCCAGTTGAAGGTCGGGTTGACGTTGGGCAGCAGATTGGCGCCGGTGGCCCGGTCGCGATCGGTGATGCCCTGCGCGACGCTTTGCACGTGGCCGATGATGGCGCGTGACTCACCCATGGGCGTGACCTGCACGGGGTCACCGACACGAAGGGCAGGCAGCTTGGTTTCCTCGAAATAGCCCTCGACGTAAAAGGTTTTATCTTCCAGCAGCGCCATCACAGGATGTCCGGCGGACACATAGGCGCCCACCCGCAGATCGAGGTTGGTGATCCGGCCGTCGGCGGCGGCCCGCACACGGGCGCGCGCCAAGTTCAGGTCGGCGACATCCAGCGCCACGCGTGCCTGATCCCATTGCGCCTGCGACTGAGCCAGCCGCGACTGAGCGATCTCGCGCGATTCCGTGGCCACCAGATCGCCCAGCGAACGATTGCGCTTGACCTCGCGCGCGGCCTGCGCGCGGGCCACGTCAGCCGCCTCTAGTGAGGCATGGGCCTGGGCGCGCGCCAGTTCGAAGCGCTTGGCATCGATTTCGAACAGGACGTCGCCACGATGCACGGCGGCGTTGTCGCTTACATGCACCGCAGACACCAGGCCGGACACATCGGGTGCCACCTGCACAACATAGGCTTTGATGCGCCCGTCACGTGTCCAGGGCGCCACTTCGTAATGGTTCCAGAGCTGCAGCCCGGCTGCGATCGCAGCCAGCACGGCGAGGGTCGTGACGCTGGCGCGCACGAGATTGGGGAGGTTGATGAAGGCAGGGCGTTTCATGGCGGATCAGTTCAGAAGCATGGGCAGTGCAAGATTGAGCCCATAAAGAATGAGAATAAAAAGCGCGAGATCGAACAGGGCGGGATGCCAGACCACCTGGTAGACCCCGCAGGCGGCCAGCACTTTGCGCACCGCCCACCCGATGGCCAGTGCCATCACGGCCATCACCAGCAACCAGGGCAGATAGACCCCGTAGAGGTTGAATTCACCGATCATGGTTGCCTCCCGGGGTTGTCGTGCCGAGCGGGCGCAGCAGGCATGACGGCACCCGGCGCCAGTGGTTGTGCAGCCACGGCCTGCGGCGCGC
>JBAZPE010000177.1:0-5528 GCA_041648375.1 Burkholderiaceae bacterium
GAGCTCGCCCAGGCAGGAAAACGACGCAGGAAATGGAATACCAGCACACCGATGAAGGTGCGATAGATTTTGCGACGGGGACGCTCGTTGGGCTTGATCTGGGTGCAATGCTGATCGATCAGCACTTGCAGACGCTCTCGCAGGACCGCGGTGAAGCGCGCATCGCGAATCATCACGTTGGCTTCCAGGTTGAGCGCCAGACTCAAGGGGTCCAGATTACTGGAACCCACGGTGGACCACTCTTCGTCGGCGATGGCGACCTTGCCATGCAGAGGCCGCGCGCAATATTCATAGATCTCGACCCCGGCCGAGAGCAGATAGTCGTACAGCATGCTGGCTGCCAGCTTGGCAACCGGCATATCGGGCTCGCCCTGCAGGATCAATCGCACCTTCACGCCGCGCTTGGCGGCACGGCGCAAGTCGCGCAGGAAGCGGTAGCCCGGGAAAAAATAGGCGTTTGCAATCACGATTTCGCGCTGCGCCGTTCGAATCGCCACGCGGTAGTGCTGCTCGATCAGGGTCGGATGATTGACGTTGTCACGCGTCACGAATGCAGCCTTGGCGTTGCCGCCCACTGCCGTTTCAGCGTCTTTCAGTCGCGAGCGGCGCAAGCGCCACGATCGACGTGGTTTGACCGGTTCAAGCGCCTCGCGCACGAACTTGTGAATGTCGGCCACCACAGGGCCCTCAACGCGCACGGAATAGTCTTGTTTCGCTTCCGGGCCAAAATCGCCCAGGTGATCGGCACCGTAATTGATGCCGCCCACAAATGCCACGTTGCCGTCGACCACCACAGTTTTTCGATGCATGCGGCGCACAAGGTTGGTGCGCATGCCGAACACCCGCGTGCCCGGATCGAACACATGAAAACCCACCCCTACCGAGGTGAGCGAGGAGATAAAGGCCTCACCCAGCTCGGCCGAGCCGTAACCATCGACCAGCATATCCACCCGCACACCGCGCGTAGCGGCGCGCACCAGAGCATCGCGCAAGGCTTGCCCCACCTTGTCATCGAACAGGATGAATGTCTCGAGCAGCACTTCGCTGTGTGCGGCGTCGATGGCTTCGTTGACTGCGGGAAAGAAGTCTTCCCCGTTCTCGAGCAATGTGAAGGCGTTGCCTTCAGTCCAATGGACCTTCATAGTTGAATCTCCGCCGCCAGGGGCGCATGGTCGGACAATCGGTTCCACGGCGTGGCTGGCAGCAGGCGCGGACGACACTCGCGCGCGTTGCGCACATAAATGCGATCCAGCCGCAGCAGGGGCCATCGCGCAGGAAAGGTGCGGGCACAGCGTCCGTGGGCATCGAAAAACACCTCTTTCAACCCCTTGACCTTCGCCAGTTGACGATGCGCATGCAGGGCCCAGTCGTTGAAGTCGCCGGCAATCACCAGCGGCTCGTCCTGCGGGATCTGCTCGTCGATCAGGGTGCACATCAGGTCAAGCTGCTGTCTGCGATGCGATTCACGCAAGCCCAGATGCACGGAGATGGCATGGATGGGGGCACGATCGCCCGGCGGCTGCAGCACGCAATACAGCATGCCGCGTTTTTCCTGCGTGCCCACCGACACGTCGAGGTTGTCATAGCGCAGAATCGGAAACTTCGATAACAGCGCATTGCCGTGATGACCGTGCGGATAGACGGCATTGCGTCCATAGGCAAAATCGGTCCAGATCGAATCGGCCATGAATTCGTAGTGCGAGGTGGTCGGCCATTGCGACACACGCGAGGCGTGCAATTGGTGCTCGCCCAGAACTTCCTGCAAAAACACGATGTCGGGTGCAACCTCACGCACGGCCTCACGCAACTCGTGCAGGATGAACCTTCGGTTGAAGAAGGTGAACCCTTTGTGGGTATTGACCGTTAAAACAGTGAGATTCAAAGCGGAGTCGCCTGCATGCATGAGGGGCCGAAAAGCGGAGTCTGAGGCGCTGGTGAGCAAATGGCGTGCCCGGAAAAAGGCAGCCCTGCTCACCTGCATGCAGGCGAGATCCGCTGGCGGCGGACCTTAAGATACGGCCGAGACGTCAAGCTTGGCCGTGGTCTTGGCCTGGACGTCCTGCACCGACACGTCGGGTGCCAGTTCGATGACTTTCAGGCCATCGTCGGTGACTTCAAGCACGCAAAGATCGGTGATGATCAGATCCACCACACCCACGCCCGTCAGCGGCAAGGTGCATTCGGGCATGATCTTGATATCTTCGGTGCCATCCTTGGCGCGTGCGACGTGATCCATGATGACCAGCACACGCTTCACCCCGGCAACCAGATCCATTGCCCCGCCCATGCCCTTGACCATCTTGCCGGGAATCATCCAGTTGGCCAGGTCACCCCGTTCGGAAACTTGCATCGCCCCCAGAATGGCCAGGTTGACCTTGCCCGCGCGAATCATGCCGAACGAATCTGCAGACGAGAAGATGGAGGAACCGGGCAATGTCGTGACGGTCTGCTTGCCGGCGTTGATCAGGTCCGCATCGACGGCATCATCCGTGGGGAACGGGCCGATGCCCAGCAGGCCGTTTTCGGACTGCAGCCACACTTCCATGCCTTCGGGCACGTGGTTGGCCACCTGCGTGGGAATGCCGATCCCCAGATTGACGTAGAAGCCATCGCGCAGTTCCTGAGCGGCGCGCGCAGCCATTTGATCTCTAGTCCAAGCCATGTCGGTCTCCTTATGCCGGGCGAACGGTGCGTTGTTCGATACGTTTTTCCGGATGCGCGTTGAGCACGATCCGGGTGACATAAATGCCGGGCAGATGAACGTCGTCCGGGTCGATCTCGCCGGTCTCGACGATTTTCTCCACTTCCACGATCGTGATCTTGCCCGCCATGGCCACATTCGGATTGAAGTTGCGTGCGGTGCGTCGGAACACCAGGTTGCCACTGCGGTCGGCGATGTAGGCCTTCACCAGCGAGACATCGGGTATCAGTGAGGTTTCCATGACGTGAGGCACACCGTCGAACTCACGCACTTCCTTGCCCTCGGCCACGAGCGTGCCCACCCCCGTGCGCGTGAAGAATGCGGGGATGCCTGCGCCGCCTGCCCGCAGCCGTTCGGCCAACGTGCCCTGCGGGTTGAATTCGAGTTCGAGCTCGCCCGACAGATACTGCCGCGCGAATTCCTTGTTTTCGCCCACATAAGAGGCGACCATCTTGCGAATCTGGCGCGTTTGCAGCAACTGCCCCAGCCCGAAGTCGTCCACCCCTGCGTTGTTGCTGACGCAGGTCAGCCCGGTGACCTTGCTATCACGCAGGGCGGCGATCAGGGCCTCCGGGATGCCGCACAGACCAAAACCACCCACCGCAATCATCTGATTGTCGGCCACTACACCGTCCAGCGCCTGGGCGGCACTCGGGAAAACTTTATCCATTGCTCTTGCTCCTCGCTTGATACTGACCCTAACGATCCGGTTCCTATGGGACTGTACCAGCAGCCGCTCAGGCGGGCGACATTTGCGCAGCGAGTCCGGCAAGAATATCCGCAGGCCAAGGGGCCGATGTGCCGCTTGCGAGATCCATCCATACCAGCACCGTGCGTGCTCGGGCGCACGGTGTGGCCAGCGCATCGCCAGCCACGCTCAAGGTCAGTTCGAGCTCGGCACTGGTGCGCCCGATGCGGGTGACGGTATGGACGACGCGCACGGCTGCCGGATAGGTGATGGGCCGCAGAAAATCGCAGGATACGTGGGCCAGCACGATGCCGGTATCCGGCGGGTAAGCCACACCCGAGCCATGCATCATCTGCACGCGCGCCTCTTCCATGAGTCGGAAATAGGCAGCGTTGTTGAGATGAGCCAGCGCATCCATATCGCCCCATCGCATCGGGATGTCGGCAGTGAAAGTATCACCTGGTTCGGGGCGCAGACGCGCGGTGCGGGGGATGGCATCAACAGACGCGCGCGCAAGTGAATGCGCCGCTTTGGGTGGGTTCATGGCGGAAGGGGTCCTTAACAAATTCGGTAGACAGGCCCGCCGCGTGCGCCACAGGGCTGTCCTACAATGGGGATAATACTGCGGTGTCAGACCGCAAGTGGCCGGTCGAATAGCTATAAGCAGAGGTGGGGTAAATGTCCGAACGTGAATCGATGGAATATGACGTCGTGGTGGTGGGCGGTGGGCCGGCAGGTCTGGCTACCGCCATTCGTCTGAAGCAGCTGGCAACCGAACGTAACCACGAGATCAGTGTGTGCGTGCTGGAAAAAGGCAGCGAAATCGGTGCCCATGTCCTGTCTGGCGCCGTGATGGATACTGCCGCGCTGACTGAGCTGATTCCCGACTGGAAAGAGAAAGGCGCCCCCATCAAGGTCGAGGTCAAGGAAGACAAGTTCCTGTTCCTCAGCGAAAAAGGCTCGCGCACCACGCCTAACTGGATGCTGCCCGCCTGTTTCCAGAATCATGGCAACTACATCGTGCGCCTGGGCGAAGTCGCTCGCTGGCTGGGTGAACAAGCCGAAGCGATGGGCGTGGAAATTTTCCCCGGCTTCGCCGCCGCCGAAATCCTGTACGACGAATCGGGCGCCGTGCGCGGCGTGGCCACGGGTGATCTGGGCGTGGCACGCGATGGCAGCCATACCGACCACTACCAGCAAGGCATGGAGTTGCATGCACGCTACACCGTGTTTGCCGAAGGCTCACGCGGTCAGCTGGGGCGTCAACTGATGTCCAAATTCAAGCTCGACGAAGGCCGCGACCCGCAAAGCTACGGCATCGGTATCAAAGAGATGTGGGAAGTCGACCCTGCCCAGGCCCGTCCCGGTCTGGTGATGCACACCGCAGGCTGGCCGCTGGACGCGGACACCTATGGCGGCTCCTTCCTTTATCACCTGGAAGACAATCTGGTGGTGGTCGGCATGGTGGTCGGCCTGGATTACGCCAACCCCTGGCTTTCGCCTTTCGAAGAATTCCAGCGCTACAAAACACATCCCGCCATTCGCGCGACCTTCGAGGGCGGCAAGCGCATCGCCTATGGCGCACGCTCCATCACGGCGGGCGGCCTGCTGTCGGTGCCCAAACTGGCTTTCCCCGGTGGTGTGCTGGTCGGCTGTGAAGCCGGTCTGCTGAACGCCTCGCGCATCAAGGGCAGCCATGCCGCGATCGCATCGGGCAAGATGGCAGCAGAAGCCCTGTTCGACGCCTGTGTGGCCGACCGTCGCGGCGATGAAGTGTCGGCCTATGCCGACGCATTCGCACAATCGCCGCTGCACGCCGAGCTGAACAAAGCCCGCAACTTCAAGCAGTGGTTCAAGAAAGGACGCACCGTTGCCACGATCATGACGGGCGTAGAGCAGTTGTTGCTCAAGGGCAAGATGCCCTGGACGATCCATCGCACCAAGCCTGATCACGCCTGTCTGCAGCCCGCTGCAGAATGCGCGCGCATCGACTACCCCAAGCCCGACGGCAAGCTGACCTTTGATCGTCTCAGTTCGGTGTTCATCTCCAACACCAACCACGATGAAAATGAGCCTGTGCATCTCACGCTGAAAGATCCGAGCGTGCCGGTGGCCATCAATCTGGCCAAGTATGGCGGG
>JBAZPE010000178.1:0-5523 GCA_041648375.1 Burkholderiaceae bacterium
GATGGGCGGCTCCAAAGTGATTTGCTTGCCCATCAGGTGTTTGAGCATATTGCGGCCCATGAACAGACGTGCGCCCAGCAGCACGGCTGCGAACAGCCAATACAGCACCGTGGGTTTCCACTTGATGAACACATCACTGTGCAACCAGAGCGTCGCACCGCCAAACACCACAATCACCGTCAGGTTGATCCAGTGCGTGGTCTCGATGGCCTTGCGGGTCGCCTTCAACCACACGATCTGCAATATGGAAGCCGTAATCGCCACTGCGGTCGCGGTATAGATGTCCGAATAGCGGTAGGCGCCGAAAAACAGAATCAGTGGAAAAAGATCGAATAAAAACTTCTTCATTTTTCCGCAGGCTCAAAGGTCATCGACAGCGAGTTGATGCAATAGCGCAGGCCCGTGGGCGGGGGGCCATCGGGAAACACGTGACCCAGATGGGACTCGCATATATTGCACACGACCTCTGTGCGGACCATGCCATGACTGACATCACGCTCTTCGCGTACGAGATCCGGGCCCAGGGGCTCGAAATAGCTGGGCCAGCCACAGCCGGCGTCGAACTTGGTGTCCGATGCGAACAAGGCGGTGCCACAGCCCACGCAACGATAAATGCCTGGCGTGGTGGTGTCCCAGTATTGGCCGGTGAAGGCGCGTTCGGTGCCTTTTTCGCGGGCGACGAAATACGCTTCAGGTGAGAGACGGGCACGCCACTCGTCCTCGGTTCGGGTGATTTTCTTCGGGGAATTGCTCATTTCGGGATCCTCCTGTTGCCCACATCGTATCGCGATGCCGGTTTTCTGCCATGCGATGGCCTGTGAATCAGAGTGCCCGGCGCCTCAAAAGTTCTAAGCGCCCGCGCCCGGCGGGCAGCACACCGCGCCCGTTGACTAAAAGCCGCAATGCACGATGACTAAAAGCGTTGCCAGCCGGGCGTATCCGGGGTTTGGCTCCGGAATGACCCTATAATCTTTTGTTGTATTTTTTTATTCTATTCTGAATGGCTCGGCACGGCTTGCCGCAATCGCGAAGCAGGCTGGCCGTGCCGCCAAGCGGCCCAACAAGATGCGCAGTGCGCCCGGGAGACAAGAAGATGAGCTTTTCCGTATTGAATGACCGTACTGTGCGCGCAGGCGCCGGGCGCGCGATGCGTCGCACCGTCCGTTACACGGCACTGGCACTGGCACTGGCTGCAGGCTCGTCTGCCGCCTGGGCCCAGGTGAAGGTGGGCGTCACGCTCTCGAGCACCGGTCCCGCCGCCTCACTGGGCATTCCCGAGCGCAACACCGTCGGGCTGCTGCCCAACGAAGTTGCCGGTCAGAAAATCGAATGGATCGTGCTCGATGACGCAACCGATCCTACCCAGGCCGTGCGCAATGCTCGCAAGCTGACTTCCGAAGACAAGGTCGATATTCTGGTGGGCACCACGGCCACGCCGGGCTCGATCGCCATGGTCGACGTCGCGGCAGAATCCGGCACGGCCATGATTAGCGTGGCAGCCAGCGTGAAGATCGTAGATCCGGTGGACGACAAGCGCCGCTGGGCCTTCAAAACACCCCAGAACGATGCGTTGATGGCGGGCGTGTTGGCCGATGCCATGGAGCAGGCCAAGGTCAAGACGCTGGGTTTCATCGGTTTCTCCGACGCCTATGGCGATAGCTGGCTGGAGGAAATCACGCGTGCTGCGACCAAGAAGGGCATCAAGGTCGTGGCCTCCGAGCGTTTCGGGCGCACCGACACCAGCGTGACCGGTCAAGTGCTGAAGATCGTGGCTGCACGTCCCGATGCCGTGCTGATCGCAGGCTCCGGCACCCCGGCAGCGCTGCCGCAGAAAGAGCTGCGTTCGCGCAATTATGGCGGCACGATCTATCAAACCCACGGTGCGGCCAATAGCGATGTGCTGCGTGTCTGCGGCAAGGATTGCGAAGGCATGATGCTGCCCGCCGGCCCGCTGCTGGTGGCTGCACAACTGCCTGACGACAACGTGGTGAAGAAGTCGGCACTGGAATATGTGCAAGCCTATGAGAAGGCTTTCGGCGCCGGCACCACCAACACATTTGGCGGTCATATGTGGGACGCGGGCCAACTGGTCGTTGCTGCCATTCCCGTTGCGCTGGCCACGGGTGCCAAGCCAGGTACGCCGGCATTTCGGACCGCCATGCGCGATGCGATCGAAGGCATCAAGGATCTGCCGGTCTCGCAAGGCGTGTTCAACATGACTCCCAAGGATCACGCCGGGTTTGACGAGCGCGCCAGCGTGATGGTCAAAGTGGTCGACGGCAAATGGGTCTATCAACCCGGAAAATGAACCACAAATGGTTTAATAGCCATTCGGACGCACCGGCCTGAAGGCCGGTGTATTTTTATCGCCGCGTGGTTCGTAAGCCCACGGGCCACCGTCTTTTCCCCCTTCGATAACAACGCCGATGGACCTATCAATTGCGCTGATCCTCTTGCAGGACGGCATCGTCAACGGCGCGATCTATGCGCTTCTGGGCATGGCGCTCGTGCTGGTGTTCGCCGTCACGCGCGTCATCTTCATCCCTCAGGGCGAGTTCGTCGCCTTCGGCGCGTTGACGCTGGCCATGCTGGTCGATGGCAAAGTACCGGGTACGGCACAGTTGCTGGTGGCGCTGGGTGCATTGGTGATGGTCACTGAAATCTGGCGCGGTTGGCGCACCCGGCAGTTCGCGCATCTGCCTGGTGCAGCGCTGGGCTTCGTGGGGCTGCCGCTGCTGCTCTATTTCGGCCTGCCCTATGTGGTTTCCTCCACCCAGTCGCTCTGGCTGAACATGCTCATCACGCTGCTGCTGGTTGTGCCCATGGGTCCCATGGTCTATCGGCTGGTGTATCGCCCGCTGGCCGAGGCCACGGTGCTGGTGCTGTTGATCGTGTCGGTGGCGCTGCATTTCGCGCTCATGGGTCTGGCGCTCGCATTCTTCGGCGCCGAGGGTTGGCGCGTGCCGGCGTTTGTCAGTGGTCAGTTCGAAATGGGCGCGATGACCTGGTCGGCGCAAAGTGTATTTGTGATCGGCGTGTGTGCCACGCTCATTCTGGCATTGTGGCTGTTCTTCGGTAAAACGCTCTATGGCCGTGCATTGCGCGCGACCGCAGTCAACCGTCGCGGGGCACGGCTGGTGGGTATCAGCACCAGCATGTCGGGGAATCTCACGTTCACCCTGGCCGTGGCCATCGGTGCAGTGTCGGGCATGCTGATCGCTCCGCTCACCACCATTTACTACGACACGGGTTTTCTGATCGGGCTCAAGGGATTCGTGGGCGCGATCATCGGCGGCTTGTTCAGTTACCCGATCGCGGCAGCCGGTGCGCTGCTGGTCGGCATACTCGAGGCCTTTGCTTCGTTCTGGGCCAGCGCCTACAAGGAAGTCATCGTGTTCACCCTGATCATCCCCGTTCTGCTGTGGCGCTCGTTCGGTGCCAAGCACACGGGCGACGAGGAGTAAGGTGATGCGCAAGAACCGAATCGTATTGCTTTGCTTTGTCGTGATCCTGGCGCTGCTGCCGCTGTTCGCCAGTACGCCCGAATTCTGGATCACCCAGCTCAACTACATCGGCCTGGCCACACTGGTGGTCATCGGCCTGGTGTTGCTCACCGGCGTGGGTGGCCTGACCTCATTCGGACAGGCTGCCTTTGTCGGGCTGGGGGCCTACACGACGGCGTGGCTGACCACGCATACCGGTACTTCACCCTGGCTGGCCCTCATTGCCGGGCTGCTATTGACGGGCCTGGTGGCGTTTCTGCTGGGTGCCATCACATTGCGGCTCTCGGGGCACTACCTGCCGCTGGGCACGATTGCCTGGGGCCTGTCATTGTTCTATCTGTTCGGCAACATGGAATGGCTGGGCAAGCATGACGGCATCGCCGGTCTGGTGCCCATCGAGTTCTTCGGCATCTCGCTTGCCGGCGGCCGTGATCTCTATTATCTGATCTGGTTGTTCGCCTTGCTGGCCCTGTGGGTCACGCACAACCTGCTCGATTCCCGTCCCGGACGGGCCATCCGTGCCCTGAAAAGCGGTGCAGGCATGGCGGAATCCATGGGTGTGGATACCGCACGCTATCGCGTCGTGATATTCGTGCTGGCCGCGCTGCTGGCCTGTGTGTCAGGTTGGCTGTATGCCCACATGCAGCGCGCGGTCAGTCCCAGCCCCTTCGGTCTGAACTATGGCATCGAGTATCTGTTCATGGCCGTGGTCGGTGGGGCAGGGCACGTATGGGGCGCCGTGCTGGGCGCAGCCACCATCCTGCTGCTCAAGGATCAGATCCAGAACGTGGCCCCGCGTCTGCTGAACACGGACACCAATATCGAACTGATCGTCTTCGGGGTCCTGCTGATTCTCGTGCTTCAGTACGCACGCGACGGCCTGTGGCCCTTGATCAGTGCGCGCTTCAATCGCCTGGGCGCGTCTGCACGCACCGGGCGTGCGCCCCCGCCCCAGGCTGAGCCCCTGGCGCGCCGCGCACGTCCGCAAGCGGGCGAGGTCGTGCTGGATGTGCAGGCGGTGCGCAAAACCTTTGGCGGCCTAGTCGCCGTCAACGACATTTCCTTCAAGGTCAAAGCCGGTGAAATCGTCGGCCTGATCGGCCCCAACGGTGCCGGAAAAAGCACCACCTTCAACCTCATTACGGGTGTGGCACCCTTGACCAGCGGGCAGGTGCTGTTCAACGGTCAGCGCATCGATGGCCTGGCGGCACGCCACATTGCGCGCCTGGGTGTGGGTCGCAGCTTCCAGCACGTTCAACTGCTGCCGCAGATGACTGTGCTGGAAAACGTCGCGCTTGGCGCCCATCTGCGTGCCGACGTCAGCGTTGCTGCCGGCCTTCTGCGTCTGGATCGAGGACACGAAGCGCGTCTGCTGGCCGAAGCTGCACGCCAGCTCCAGCGTGTCGGACTGGGTGACTATCTGTATGAAGAAGCCGGTAACCTGGCGCTCGGTCAGCAGCGCATTGTGGAAATCGCCCGCGCGCTGGCAGGCGATCCTTCACTGCTTTTGCTCGACGAACCCGCCGCCGGCCTGCGCTACAAAGAAAAACAGGACCTGGCCGACGTGCTCTCCGCGCTTCGTTCCGAGGGACTGAGCATTCTGCTGGTCGAGCACGACATGGATTTCGTGATGCGATTGACCAATCACCTGGTCGTGATGGATTTCGGTACCAAGCTGGCCGAGGGCGTGCCGGCCGAAGTGCAGCAAAACCCTGTTGTCCAGCAGGCCTACCTGGGCGGCATAGACGACGACATCCTGATCGATGAGCCCACCCCGTCAGGAGCCGAACGATGAGCAGCATGCCCCCCAACCCTACGCCCTTGCTGGACGTCCGTTCACTGTCGGCTCAATACGGCAAAGTGCAGGCGTTGCAACCCGCGTCGCTGACGCTGTCCGCGGGTCAGATCGTGACGGTGATCGGCGCCAACGGTGCAGGCAAGTCCACGTTGCTCAACGCCATCATGGGCGCACTGCCTCAGACCGGGAGTGCCGTGGGTGAGGTCCGCTACGCCGGTGAGG
>JBAZPE010000179.1:0-5508 GCA_041648375.1 Burkholderiaceae bacterium
GTCGAAGGCAGCAGTCAGTTGTGGTCGAAATGGGTGCCTGCGCAGGCTAGTGGCACCGATGTCGACATTCCGCTGGATGCGTCCTGGCGCCGTCAGGATCTGTACGTGACGGCGGTGGTTTTCCGCCCGGGCAATCAAGGCGATCGGGTCACTCCCGCCCGCGCAGTGGGCATGGCCTACATTCCAATGGCGAACGACAAGCGCCGCCTGGATGTGGCGCTGGAAGCACCGGCCAAGGTGCTGCCGGACACCCGCGTGCAGAGCCAGGTGACGGTGAAGGGTGCCCAGCCGGGCCAGCAGGTCTATGTGACGGTGTCAGCCGTTGATGTGGGCATTCTCAACATCAACCGCTATGCCACACCGGATCCGTTCGGCTACTTCTTCGGCAAACATCGCTACACGCCCGAACTGCTCGACATGTATGGGAAGCTGATCGAAAAAATGGCCGGTGTGGCCGGCCGGCTGCGTTGGGGGGGCGACGCCGACCAGCGCGGTGATTCGCGCAGTCTGCCCAAGAAGGTCAAGCTGGTCGACATCTTCTCCGGTCTGGTGAAGCTCGATGATCAGGGCCGGGCGACCGTGCCGCTGGCCATTCCGGACTTCAACGGCACGCTGCGCCTGATGGCAGTCGCCTTCGACGACCAGCGCTATGGCAATGCCGAACGCGAGATGCAGGTGGCGGCACCGGTGATTGCCGAGCTGAGCACGCCACGCTTCATCACGCCCGGCGACGAGGCGGCGATTGCGCTGGATGTCACCAACATGAGCGGCGTGACCCGTGAGGTGACCATCACGCTGCAGGCCGATGCACCCCTGCGCATTGCGGATGGGCGACGCACCATCAAACTTGCCGACAAACAGCGCACGATTCTGCGTTTCGTGGCCACGGGAACCGGCGGATACGGCCCCGGCCTGATCAAGCTGGGTGTCGACACGGCGGCGGTCAAGGACGCCTCGGGCAAGACCTCGCCCGCCTACAAGGTCGTGCGCGAATCGATCCTGCAGGTGCAGGCACCGTATGCCCAGACCCGCAAGGTCGAGCAGGTTCGCATCGCGCCAGGCGAGACATTTACCGTTCCGCCTGACTGGACGGCATCCCTGTTGCCCGAGACGACCACCATGAGCGTGGCGCTGTCTTCGAGCCTGCCGTTCGATGTGCCGCGTCTGGTTCGCGATCTGCTCACCTACCCCTATGGGTGCACCGAGCAGACCATCAGTGCTGCCATGCCGTGGCTGCTCATTGATGACAAGACGGCCGAGCAATACAAGCTCAAGCTCACAGGCGATATCGCCACGCAGCGTCAGACGCGGGTGGCCGGGGCCGTGAGCCGCCTGGCAGGCATGCGCAATGGCGCAGGTGCCTACTCGCTCTGGGGTTCGGGTGAGCGTGATGTGTGGATCACCACCTATGCCACATCATTTCTGCAGTCGGCCCGTGCAGCGGGATTTGCGGTGCCAGACCGTGATCTGGATGTGTCGCGCCAGTGGTTGTTGACCACGTTGCAACGCTCGCATGATTCGTTCGGCACCTGGTCCAACGACCTCAGGCGCCAGATGCGTCAGGGTGCGGTGCCTGCCAGCGGTGCCAATGTGCTGCGCAACGATCACCAGCGTTTCGCGGGCCTGGCCGGCGCGGCGTGGGTGCTCGCGCGTGATGGACGTGCGCCGTTGTCCACCGTGCGCGCCCTGTTCGACGGTTACGCCGAACGCGCTCGCTCACCACTGCCGTTGGTTCATCTGGCTGTCGCCTTCAAGTTGCTGGGCGATGCGCCCCGTGCCCAGAAGGCGGCGGAACTGGCGATGACGCGTGATTATGGTGTCGCGCGTTCGGGCTCGGGTCGCGTGGACGAATGGCTGGGTGATTATGGCAGCCCGGTGCGCGATCTGGCGATGTCCTATGCGTTGCTGACCGAGCATGATCTGGCGCCTCAGCGTCGCGAGGCCTTGCTGCCGCTGCTGGCAGCGCGTCTGAGTGGGCGCACCTATTTCTCCACCCAGGAGCAACTGGCGCTCATTCTTGCCGCGCAGGCCACGGGTTCGGGCGACAAGCCTTGGCAGGTGCAGCTCCAGGCCGGGGCGACTGACCGCACGATCGCGGGCAAGGACACCGAAGCGCTGTCGTTGCCGGCGCAAGGTGCATCGTCGGCCCGTATCACCAACACGGGCCAGGCGGCGGTGTTCGCCTCGTTCGATGTGCAGGGCACTGCAGACCGTGCCCCGGCGCCCGACCGACGGACCGTCGACATCCAGCGCACCTGGTATCGCCCTGACGGTCGTGCCTGGGACGGTGGCGCACTGCGCACCGGCGACATGATGGTGGTTCATCTGCGCGCCAAGTCGCGCGCACTGATGCCTGATGCATTGATCGTGGATCAGGTGCCGGCGGGGATGGAAGTCGAAAACATGAACCTCTCACAGGGTCCAGGCATGGACGACTGGAAAATCGCCGGCAAAGTGGTCGCTCAGGCCATGACCGACACGCGTATTTCGCACACCGAGTTCCGCGATGACCGCTACGTGGCTGCGGTCCGTCTGGGCGAGGGTGACGTTGACGTGTTCTATATGGTGCGTGTGGTCACCCCCGGCAGATTCGCCGTGCCGGCACCCACGGTCGAGGCCATGTACCGGCCCGAGATGCGTGCGACCGGTGACACCTGGCGTGACATCGACATCCGCGACCGGGAGGCCGCCAAGCCTTGAGCGATGCCGTGCGCAGGCCGTGGGCCAGGGCGATCGGGGTCGGTCTCGGACTGACCCTGGCTCTGCTGGGGGCGGGTTGGCTGCTGGATCGGCTCGATCCACTGCCTGCCCTGGTGCCCGATGGTGCGCAGGTAGTGGTGGCCGAGGATGGCACGCCACTGCGCAATTACCCGAGCCGGGATGGCGCATGGCGTTATCCCGTACGGGCGGCCGACGTGTCGGCGCATTACCGCCAGGCCCTGCTCGGTTATGAAGACCGTTGGTTCGAGTGGCACCCTGGTGTCAACCCGGTAGCGTGGGTGCGTGCCGCATGGCAGTGGGCACGCGCAGGACGCATTGTGTCCGGGGGCTCGACCATTACGATGCAGGTTGCTCGGCTGATCGACCCTTCTTTGTCCGGGCCGGGCTCACGCAGTCTG
The DNA here is from genome assembly GCA_041648375.1 of Burkholderiaceae bacterium. Classification (GTDB taxonomy): domain Bacteria; phylum Pseudomonadota; class Gammaproteobacteria; order Burkholderiales; family Burkholderiaceae_B; genus Schauerella. Next base: position 3,120 of record JBAZPE010000179.1, read on the forward strand.
CGCATCAAGTTGCGACAAGCCTGGCGCGCCCTGCAGCTGGAGGCCCGGTATTCCAAAGACGAGATTCTCTCACTTTATATGACGCATGCCCCCATGGGCGGCATCGTCGAGGGTGTGGAAATGGGCGCACGCCTGTGGCTGGGGAAATCCGCACGCAGCCTCAGTCCTGCTGAAGGGGCACTGCTCACGGCCCTGCCGCAACAGCCCTCGCGCCTGCGTCCCGATCGCCATCCCGAGGCCGCCAGACGCGCGCGTGACAAGGTGCTCGACCGACTGGAAAAGGCCGGCATCTGGGACCAGGCCGCTGTCGTCGACGCAAAAATCGAATCCATCATGGCACCACCACTCGGTGGCCGCTGGCTCGCGCCGCTTGCGGCCGAGCGTGCGCGCCGGGCCTCGGGCAAGGGCAGGGTGGACGTGATCCGCACCACACTGGATGCCGACATGCAGGAGATGGTCGAGGCCATGGTGTTCGATCGAATCGCCCTGCTGCCCCCACGGGTATCCATGGCGGTGATGGTGATGGACAACGATACGATGGCGGTGCGTGCCTATGTGGGCTCGGCCGACTTCGGAGATGACCAGCGAGGCTCGCATGTGGACATGATCCAGGCCGTGCGCTCGCCGGGCTCGACACTGAAGCCATTCCTGTACGCTCAGGCCCTGGACGAGGGGTTGATCCACTCGGAAAGCCTGCTGATGGATGCGCCGCTTTCCTTCGACGGCTATGCGCCGGGCAATTTCCAGGCCGGATTTTCAGGGCCTGTCAGTGCCTCTGAGGCGCTCTGGCGTTCACTGAATGTGCCGGCTGTTGACTTGCTCAACCGGGTCGGCCCCCAGGCGTTTGCCTCCAAATTGATGGCGGCAGGCGTGCCCATTGTGCTGCCCGAAGGTGCATCGCCCAATCTGGCCTTGATTTTGGGGGGAGGTGGCACCACATTAGAAGCATTGGTCGGTGCGTATCGCAGTCTCGCACGCGATGGATTGGCAGGCAAACCCCGGACAGACCCGGATGCGCCTGTTGTTCAATCCCGTATGATGAGTGCAGGTGCAGCATGGATCGTGCGCGATGTACTTGAAGGGGGCGGTCACCCGGACCGCCCGTTCGTCGATACCGCCCGTGCTGGCCGCCGGTTGGCCTGGAAGACCGGCACAAGCTTTGGATTTCGCGACGCCTGGACGGTGGGCGTCACCGATAACTGGACCATCGGCGTGTGGGTTGGGCGCCCGGATGGAACGCCTAATCCAGGATTTTTCGGCGCCGGTATTGCGGCGCCGCTGGCACGTGATCTTGCGTTGGCGTTGCCGGATCATTTGGGCACGGGGCGTGCGAAACCGGACAACGTGCAGTCCGTCCTGACGTGCTGGCCGCTGGGGGTGCGCTGGGGGGCTGCGACGGCGTATCGCTGCGACTCGCGCAAAAGCGCCTGGGTACTGGACGGCACGGTGCCGCCCACGTTCGCAGATTACGCGGCAGGGCGCCAGCGGCCGCCCAAGTTGATGGGTGTGCGGCAAGGGGAGACGTTGCGCCCTGTGCCGGGTGAGCGCAGCGTGACGGTCAAACTGGATGCGATCCAGACTGAAGGCGAACGTTGGTGGCTGGTCAATGGCCGGGTCGCAGGACAAACGGCCGCAGGGCAGTCGTATACAGTGGTGCTGGATCGTAATGGTCGCTATACGCTGACAGTGATGGATAAACAGGGCCGACACGATAGTGTCGATTTGGAAATCGCTGGCGTTACGTGGTGATCGGCATAGAATATGTTTGAAGGATGCTGCATGGGCAGCGTCGGGTTTTGTCGGATTACCCTGTTTGTCCGCTTCGATGTTTTACGGAGGAAGCGTGATTTCTCAAGAGCTTGAAGTCAGCCTGCACATGGCGTTTGTCGAAGCGAGGTCGGCTCGGCATGAATTTATTACGGTAGAGCATCTGCTGCTGTCCTTGTTGGACAATGCTTCGGCGGTCGAGGTGCTGCGCGCCTGCGCGGCAGATCTGGACGAGCTGCGGCGCAACCTGCGCCAGTTCGTGACTGAGAACACGCCAGTGATTCCCGCCGGAACGGAAGTGGATACGCAGCCCACCCTCGGGTTCCAGCGTGTGGTGCAGCGCGCCATCATGCATGTGTCAGCGGGTGGCTCGGGCAAGAAGCCCGTGACGGGCGCCAATGTTCTGGTTGCGATCTTTGGCGAGAAGGATTCGCACGCGGTGTATTACCTGCAACAGCAGGGTGTGACCCGTCTGGACGTCGTCAACTATCTGTCACACGGCATCTCGAAGCAGGGCGGCACGCCCGACGCTGCCGGTGCTGCTGCCGCCTCGCAGCAGAAAGACCCACCTGCCGCAGGCGAGGAGGGCGGTGCCGAGGCACGCCAGTCCCCGCTTGATCAG
>JBAZPE010000180.1:0-5463 GCA_041648375.1 Burkholderiaceae bacterium
GTCCAGCAGCTTCAGCGTCGCATTCACGCCCACGCTCATGTTGGGCGCAAACACGACTGCGATCTGCTGTGCAGCCGTTTCAATGGCAGCGCGCCCGACTTCGTCAAAGCCGGTGGTGCCGATCACAATATTCGTGTTGTGCGCCACGCATGCGCGCAAATGCGCCAGTGTGCCCTCTGGGCGCGTGAAATCAATCAGGCAGTCGGCCTGGGCCAGTTGTGCGATGTCGTCGCTGATGGTCACGCCGCTCGGGGTGCCTGTGAATGCGGCAGCATCCTGGCCGATGGCGGTACTGCCGGCGTGGTCCAGCGCCACGGCCAGGGTCAGGGCAGGGTCGCGTACGACCGCTTCGATCAGCATGCGGCCCATACGGCCGCTGGCGCCTGCAATGGCGATACGCATGAGTGGTGTCCAGTAGATTCAGTCACGCCGGCCAGGCCGGCCGGATTAATTGCCGGAAGTCGGTGGGGTGGGGGTGTCGCTCACAGGTGCACGCTCGGTGCCCACGCTAATGCGCGGCGAGATCTGACCCTGGGGGCGATCGTCGCGCTCACGTGCGGCTTCTCGGGCAATACGGGCCTGATGGTCGGCAGACTTGGTGGCGTCCTGTTCCACGACCTGGAAGGGTTGCAGGTCGGGTTGCGAGTCGCCTGCCCAGCGGGCCAGCAGATCGTTCTCGAAGAAAACGGTGAACTGACGTTCGCTGGGTTCGCCGTAACCGGGCTTGAAGTAATAGGGGTAATCCCAGCGATCAGCGTGCAGCACGCTGGTCAGCGTGGGGCTGCCAAGCGCGAATCGCACCTGCTCGCGTGTCATGCCCGGCTGCAGCAATGCCACCTGTTCTTTGGTGATCCAGTTGCCCTGCTGTACGCCTGCCCGGTAAGGGAATCCCCATTTGCCCGAGGCGCATCCGCCCAGGGCCAGCGCCACGAGCAGCGCGCATGCGCCTGCGCGGAAGACGCGAGCCGAAGAATAAGTCGAAGGTTTAGTGGACACGGAGGGCCCTCATGGTGAACGCGTATAAACCGGTATCATAACGCTCTGAAGAACGACATAGAGTTGGTAGGGTCATGATCAACGATCAAAGTGAACTGAAGAATATAGGTTTGAAGGCGACTTTTCCCCGTCTGAAGATCCTCGACATTTTCCGAAAGTCCCCAGAGCGTCACCTCAGCGCCGAGGATGTCTATCGCGCACTGATCGGCGAACAGGTCGAGATCGGGCTGGCCACGGTCTATCGCGTGCTGACCCAGTTCGAGGAAGCCGGGCTGCTTTCACGCAGCCAATTCGACACGGGCAAGGCGGTTTTCGAACTGAACGACGGCGATCATCACGATCATCTGGTCTGTACCCACTGCGGTTCGGTGCTGGAGTTCTCCGATGTCGAGGTCGAGCGCCGCCAGCAGAAAATCGCCAAGGACAACGGCTTCATTCTGGAAAGCCACGCGATGGTGCTCTACGGCACATGTCGCGAATGCAACGCCGCCGCAGCGCGTTGAGCTGAGCGCGGGGGCGATCGAGGCCCCGCCGCGTCCGCACAGCAGTCGGGCGATTCCTGAACATTGACGTCGAGCGTGTCGCCTTGCTCCACCAGGGGCGGCGTCGTTCAAGCGCGCTTTTGTGCTCGAACCTGGTGATTCGCCGAATCAGGCCAGCATCTCACGCGCGTGATCGCGCGTGGTTTCAGTGATGTTGATGCCACCGAGCATGCGAGCGATTTCCTCCACACGGGCAGGTGCATCCAGGGCCTCGATGGCCGAGCGCGTCGTGCCGCGCGATTCCCGTTTGCTGACCTGGAAATGTGCGCTTGCACACGCGGCCACCTGGGGCAGGTGAGTGACGCAAAGCACCTGGCGCCGGCTACCCAGTTCACGCAACAGGCGACCGACGACCTCGGCGACCGCACCGCCCACGCCCGAGTCCACTTCATCAAAAATGAGCGTGGGCACGCGCGCGGCCTGACTGGCAATCACCGATAGCGCCAGGGAAATTCGAGATAGTTCGCCGCCCGATGCCACTTTGCCCAGCGGTCGGGTGGGCACGCCCGCATGGCCTGCCACCAGAAAATCCACCTGCTCCACGCCCTGCGGTCCAGGTGTTGCAGGGGTCAGGGCAATGTCGAATTTGCCACCCGCCATGGCAAGTTCCTGCATGGCTTGGGTGACCTGGCGCGCGAGCGGTTTGACCGTTTTCTGGCGGGCACTGGTCAGGCGGGCGGCTGCCGCATCGTAGGCGGCCTTCGCTTGATCGTGACGCGCGCGCAGTGCATCGATATCGCCGGTAGCGGCAAGCTCCAGCAATTGGGCATCGATACTTGCTGCGTGCTCGAGCAGGTGTTCGGGCTCGACCTTCAGTCTGCGTGCCGTATCGAACACATCGGATAACCGCGCTTCGACAGCCGCCAACTGAGTGGGATCCAGCTCCAGGCGGTTCAGGTAATGATTCAGATCCGACACGGCCTCACCGACCGATATGCGGGCCGAGTCCAGTGCCGTATGAATGTCGCGCAGTGACTCGTCGTGGCGCGCCAGCTGGCCGATGCGCTCGCACACCAGATTGATCTGGTCCACGACGCTGCTGTCTTCGCCGTCCAGAATGGCGGCACTTTGCGCGGCGCCTTCGATCAGGGTCTGCGCATGCGAGAGCCGATGCTGATCCTGGCTCAGGCGCGCCCACTCATCGGGCTGCAGTGCCAGGCGTGTCAGTTCGTCGGCCTGCCACTGCAGGCGGTCACGCTCCTGGGCCAGTCCGCTCGCATCCTGTTCTGCGCGTTGCAACAGGCGCGTCGTCTCGCGCCAATCCTTCCAGGCCTGCTGCACCGCGTGTGCCAGTTCGCCATGCCCGCCGTGGCTGTCCAGCAGGTCTCGCTGTGCCTCCGGGCGAACCAGACTCTGGTGGGCATGTTGCCCGTGGATATCCACAAGGTGGCGGCCCAGATCGCGCATTTGCGTCAATGTTGCCGGCACGCCGTTGATGAACCCGCGACTGCGCCCCTGCGCATCGACCACCCGGCGCAAGACCAGTTCACCCTCGCCATCGCCCTCCAGGGCGTGCTCGGAGAGCCAGCTCGAGAGGGTGGTGGGTACCTCGAAGACGGCACTGATATCGGCGCGTTCAGCCCCGGTTCGCACAATGCCGCTCTCTGCGCGCTCGCCTAGTGCCAATGCCAGAGCATCGATCAAAATGGACTTGCCCGCACCGGTTTCCCCGGAAAACACCGTAAAACCCTGCTCGAAACCGATGTCGATTTTTTCGACGATGACGAAGTCACGAATATGGAGGGTGCGCAGCATGGTGATCAGTCCGCCTGATCGGTGATGTGGGGCATGCGGTTCCAGTTCAGCTTGTGGCGCAGCGTCGAGAAAAAGCTGTAGCCCTCTGGATGCAGCAGGCGAATCGTGTGCGGCGCGCGCTTGACCCGGATCCGGTCGCCCGGTTGCAGATCAGACCACGTCTGCATGTCGAAGTGCACGCTTGCGCCCACTTCGACCCGGCCCATGGCGGTCAGGGTCAGATCCAGTTCACCGGTGTCGGGGATGACGATCGGGCGGTTCGACAGCGCCTGCGGGGCGACCGGCACCAGGACCATGGCGTTCATGGATGGATGGATGAGCGGGCCATTGGCCGACAAGGCGTAAGCGCTGGAGCCTGTCGGTGTGGCGATGATGAGGCCATCGGCGCGCAGCGCATACATGAATACGCCATCGAGTTCCACGCGCACTTCGATCATGCCGCCCCGACCGGCGCGATTGAGCACCACATCGTTCAAGGCCGACGCACAGTACATCTCCTTGTCGCCGCGCCATACGCTGCCTTGCAACAGCATGCGCTCTTCCGAAATGAAGCGGCCATACAGAATGTCGGTCAGGGCGTCGCGTGCGCGATCCAGTGCGATGTCGGTAATGAACCCCAGCCGGCCATGGTTGATGCCGACCAATGGGACATCAAACGGCGCCAGGTGGCGGGCCGTGCCCAGCACCGTTCCGTCGCCGCCCACCACCAGGGCCAGTTGCGCACGGCGGCCGATTTCCTCGAAATCGGCAATCGCATACTCGGATAGCCCGGTATTGGCCGCGGTCTCGGCCTCGACCATGACCTCGCAGCCGGCCTGTTGGAGCACTTCGGCAAGCGCGCGCAATGGGGCTTCCAGCCCGTTATCGTGATATCGGCCAACCAGGGCAACGGATTTGAAGTGCATGGGCGGGTATCAGGGGCTTAGATCGATGTGAGGTGCTTCGATTATAGGGGGCGCATCGGGCAGACCCTCACAAAAATAGCACCCTGCGTCAAACATTCCATAAAATAGGGCGCATGGACGACCGTGCACAAGCCTTACTGAAAACACTGATAGAACGCTACATCGCTGATGGCCAGCCCGTCGGGTCGCGTACGTTGTCGCAGATTTTCGACCTTTCGCCGGCCACGATTCGCAACGTGATGGCAGATCTTGAAGGCATGGGGATGATTCAAAGCCCCCATACCTCGGCTGGCCGCATTCCGACGCCGCGCGGCTACCGGATGTTCGTCGACTCGCTGCTGGCGGTACATGCCTACGATCTGCAGCCGGCGCCACACTCGCATTTCCTGCCGCCCTCAGAGCCTGCCCGTGCGGTAACGGCGGCAGCCGCCTTGCTGTCCAACCTGTCCAAGTTTGCCGGGGTGGTGCTGGCTCCCAAGAAAGCGCAGGTGTTTCGGCAGATGGAGTTCATGCGCCTTTCCGAACGCCGGGTGCTGCTGATCATCGTCACCCCGGATGGGGATGTCCAGAACCGGATCCTGTCGGTGTCTCGCGACTACACGTCAAGCGAACTGGTCGAAGCCGGTAATTTCTTTAACCAGCACTTCGCTGGCAAGTCCTTCGACGCCGTGCGAGGCAGCCTCGCGACCGAACTCACCCAGCTTCGTGAGGAAATTTCAGGGCTGATGCAAGCGGCGGTGGACGCCAGTACCGAGCCCACCGATGACGCTGATGCCGTCGTCATCTCGGGGGAACGCAGACTGCTCGACATCACCGATCTCGCCTCCGACATGGACCGGCTGCGTCGGATGTTCACGATATTCGAGAAAAAAACGGATCTGATGCAGCTGCTCGATGTGTCTAGCCGCGCGCAGGGCATACAGATCTACATCGGTGGCGAATCACAATTGCTGCCCATGGAAGACGTGTCCGTCATCACCGCGCCATACGGTGTGGACGGGCGTGTCGTGGGCACGTTGGGCGTCATTGGGCCCACCCGCATGGCGTATGATCGCGTCATTCCAATCGTGGACATCACCGCGAGAATGTTGTCCAACGCCTTGAGCCAGAATCAGGGTTAATAGCGGGAGCCTTGCGTGTTTTTGCGTCTTTTCAAGTACCTATGGCCCGAGCGTTATCTCCCTGAGGTGCCCAAGGACGATCCTTTCGATGAAAACCCCGCCCCGCGCGTCGCAGGCCGTGTGGGTGTCCTGATGGTCAATCTG
>JBAZPE010000181.1:0-5454 GCA_041648375.1 Burkholderiaceae bacterium
CACGCACATGGTCACCATGCCGTACTTCAGATTACGCCGACGCAGCCCGTGAATGAGCGTTGCCGCCCGGATGGCACCCGTGGCACCCAGGGGATGCCCCAGCGCAATGGCACCACCTAGCGGGTTGACCCGGCTGGCATCCAGACCAAGATCGCGCATGACCGCCAGTGACTGGGCTGCAAACGCCTCGTTAAGCTCGATCCACTCCAGTTGATCCCGAGCCAGACCGGCTGCCCGCAAGGCTGCAGGCACGGCCTCCCGGGGCCCGATCCCCATGACCTCCGGCGCCACGCCTTTGACCGCATAGGATACGAATCGCGCCAGCGGCGTCAGGCCCTGGTCGCGCACCGCACGCTCAGAGGCGAGGATCAGCACCGCCGCACCATCGGAAGTCTGCGAGCTGTTGCCCGCCGTCACGCTTCCCCGCGCCGCAAACACCGGCCGCAACTTGCCCAGCGCGTCCAGAGACGTATCGGCGCGCGGCCCCTCGTCATCGGCAAAGCGGCGGGTGCTCACCGACGCCTCGCCTTCGACACCGACCGACAAATCCAAGCTTCTGGATGTGATGTCGATAGGGGAGATTTCGTCGTTGAACTCCCCCGCCGCCTGCGCCAGCAAAGCCCGCTGGTGCGACAGCAGGGCGAACGCGTCCTGGTCTTCACGCGACACGTTCCACTGCTTCGCCACTTGTTCAGCCGTCAGCCCCATGCCATAGGCAATGCCAATGTCTTCATCCCGAAGAAAAATATCAGGGGAGAATGAGGGCGCGAAACCGCTCATGGGCACCTGCGACATCGACTCGGTGCCGCCGGCAATCATGACGTCGGCCTCTCCGGTGCGAATCCGATTGGCCGCCATGGAAATAGCCGACAGACCTGAGGCACAAAAGCGATTGATCGTCACACCCGCCACCGATTGCGGCAAGCCCGCGAGCAGCACCGCGATGCGCGCAACGTTCAGCCCCTGCGCGCCTTCAGGGCGGGCGCACCCGATCACGGCGTCTTCGATGGTGGAGGCATCCAGCCCGGGCGCCTGAGCAATGGCCGAGCGGATCACGTGGGCCAGCAGGTCGTCGGGGCGAGTGTTGCGCAGTGCGCCGCGGGGCGCGCGGCCCACAGCCGAACGGGTAGCCGCAACGATATAGGCGTCTTGCAGTATTTTTGTCATCAGTGTCTCCGCGTCAGTTGCGTACAGGTTTGCCGGTCTTGAGCAGGCCCGCGATGCGTTCCTGCGTCTTGGGCTGTTGCAGCAACTGCATGAACGTTTTGCGTTCCAGCGCCATCATCCAGGCTTCGTTGACTTCCGTGCCCGGGTCCACATCGCCCCCGCACAGAATGGTCACGACCTCCCGGGCCAGGGCATAGTCATAATCGGAAATGAAGCCGCCATCGCGCATGTTCACCAACTGCGTGGTGAGCGTGGCGGCGCCATCCCGACCGGCCACCTTGAAACGTTGTGGCAAGGGCGCACGCCATCCGCCACGCGCCAGGCCCTGGGCGTGGCCCACGGCCGCATACAGCAGTTCATTGACCTGCATGATGATGGGGTCGGACTCACGCAGGTACCCGAAGGCGCGCGCCTCGTGCGCCGAGCGCGATACCTTGGCACCCGCCACCGCTTCGGCGAACTTGCGCAAATAGGCCAGCAACGGCATCTCGGGTGCCGTCTGCGCGTGCTGTTCGGCCGCACGGCGCGCGCAGTAGGTGAGCCCGCCCGCACCTGGCACCAGGCCGACGCCGATCTCGACCAGACCGATGTAAGACTCAAGATGAACGACACGCGCACTGGCATGCACGGCCAGCTCGCATCCGCCACCCAACGCCATGCCGGCGATGGCAGCGACCGTGGGCACCTGCGCATAGCGCAAGCGCAGCACCGCCTGCTGCAGCTTGGTCGCCATATCCTGCACGGCGGCCGGGCCCGACTGCTCGACTTCGCGCATCACGCCCTGCAAATCGGCACCCGCTGAAAAAGGCTCGCCCTCCTGCCAGATCACCAGCGCGTCGTAGTCGGCTTCGGCCCGATCCACCGCGTCGAGCAAGCCATCGACCACGGCGGCGCTGATGGTGTGCATCTTGGTTTTGAACGACGCAATCAGGACGCCCTGCGGATAGGGCTCAGGCAGCGTCCAGAGCCGAATGGCGTCGTTTTCGGTCACGGTGTGACCATCGATCGCGGCACCCTCGCCATGCAGGCGGGGGCTGGAGAGATGACGGCGGTACACCGGCAGATCACGCCGTGGCTCGAAAGCCTGCGTGACAGGATTGAACGAACCGCGCGCCTGATGCACCCCGCCGTGTTCAGCGACAGGGCCTGCGGTGACCCACTGCGGCAAGGGTGCCGCCGATAGGGCGCGACCAGCCGCGATGTCCTCGGCAATCCATGTGGCCACCTCGTTCCACCCCGCCGACTGCCACAGTTCGAAAGGGCCTTTGCCCTGACCAAAGCCCCAGCGCATGGCGAAATCCAGGTCGCGCGCCGTGTCGGCGATGTCGGCCAAATGCACCGCGCTGTAGTGGAAAGTGTCGCGCAGGACCGCCCACACGAACTTGGCCTGAGGGTGGGACGAGGCGTGCAGCGCCTGCATCCGCTTGACCGGATCACGCTGCGCCAGAATGGCTGCGACGTCCGGATCGACCTTGCCGTCGGCAGGCACGTAGTCGCGACTGGCGGGATCCAGACGCAGAATCTGCTTGCCTGCCTTGCGATAGAACCCGGCGCCTGATTTCTGACCCAGCGCGCCCTGTTCAATCAGCGCCGCCAGCACCGCTGGCGTGGCGAAACTGGCGCTGAAAGGATCGTCGGGCAACCCTTTCTGCATGGTGCCGATCACATGCCCCAGCGTATCGAGCCCCACGACATCAGCCGTGCGAAACGTGCCCGATTTCGCGCGACCCAGACGGGACCCCGTGAGTTCGTCGACCACCTCGTAGGTCAGGCCATAACGCTCGGCCTGGATCATGGTGGACAGAATGCCGAACACGCCGATGCGGTTGCCGATGAAGTTGGGCGTGTCACGCGCGCGCACCACACTCTTGCCCAGCCCCGACACCAGGAATGCTTCCAGCGCATCGAGCATGCTGGCATCGGTCGCCTGCGTGGGGATGATCTCGACCAACGGCATATAGCGCGGGGGATTGAAAAAATGCACGCCGCAAAAGCGGCTGTGCAGTTGTGAAGGGAGCACGTTTGCCAGCGCTTCGATCGACAGCCCCGAGGTGTTGCTGGCCAGCCAGGCGTCGGGCGCCACGGCAGGCGCGATCTTTTCGTAAAGCGCGCGCTTGATGTCCAGCCGCTCGGCAACGGCCTCGATGATGAGGTCACAGTCGGCCAGCAGGTGCAGATGCTCATCATAGTTGGCGGGCTCGATGGCGTGCGCCAGTTCAGGTGCGGCCAGCGGGGCCGGGCTGAGCTTTGCCAGCCGGGCAATTGCCGCACGTGACACGCTGCTGCGATCGGCGTCCTGGCTGGCCAGATCGAAGAGCACGACGGGGACGTTGGCGTTGACGCAGTGGGCGGCGATCTGGGCGCCCATGACACCGGCGCCCAGGACGGCGATCTTGCGTATGGGTTTGCCGCGATGCGAGTCGCCGGCAGAAACGTTGCGAGGCATGAGACAGTCTCCTGTTGTTAGCACACCAGCGTAACGCAGGAATCACACCCTACAAGCATTGAAACTACGTTTGTTTACAAGCGGTTCCGCCTGACAGAAAATCAAACGCCGTTTCAATTAACGGCGCACGCCAGTCACGTCCTCAGGTACTGCGCGCTCGCGCGTCAATATTCGCTCGGTGCGCCCGTGAGCGAGACGCCCACGCGCATCAGCGCATAGGCCAGACCATCCGTTAGACGTCGGACTACCCCACGGCGATGATAGGCTTCGGGCAGTATTCTCGAGCCACCCTGGGCCATGGCCTGCTCGAGCGAATGCTGCAATTGCCCGGCAAATGCGGCGTCATCGACCACCACGTTGGCTTCGCGCGCCAGCAGGAAACTGAAGGGATCGATGTTGGAAGAACCAACGATGGCCATGGCGTCGATGACCGCCACTTTGGCATGCAGATAGCTGGGCATGTACTCGTAGATTTCGATGCCCTCGGCCAGCAGTGGTGCGTATAGCGCACGTGTGGCGTGATACTGCATGCGGTATTCGATTTTCCCCTGCAGCAGCACTCGCACGCGCACACCCCGGCGGGCGGCCTCGATCAGCGCGCGTCGGAACTGCTTGCCAGGCAGAAAATAGGCGTTGGCGATGAGAATATCTTTCTGCGCACGCTCGATTCCGTACAGATAAGCGCGTTCGAATGTCTTGCGATAACGCAGGTTGTCACGCAGAACCAGCGCGGCACGCAAGGTGCCCACGGGGGCCGCCGCGCCCTGATGTGGCGGTGCCAGGCGCAGTCGCCGCCAGGCGCTGGGGTGGCGGCGCAGACGCGCCCAGTTCAGCCGCATCCACAGCAGTTTCTGGGCATGCACAGCATAGGGCACCAGCGGCCCGCGCACCGACACCGCATAGTCGAAGCGCGGCACGGAAATGCCAACTTGGGGTTCAAGGTCGTCGTAGTCGTCGATGATGTTGATGCCACCCACCAGTGCCAATGCACCATCAATCACGGCAATCTTGCGATGCAGCCTGCGCAGCCGCTGACGCGATGGCACCCAGCGCACGAACCAGCGCGGTTCAGGGCGAAAGACCAGGCACTGGCCACCGGCCTGATCGATTTGCCCGCGTATCGCCTGCACGTCACTGGCGCTGCCGAAGCCATCGATCACCACCCGCACTTTCACCCCGCGCGCAGCTGCCGCGCACAGGCTCGCCAACACCTGGCGCCCGGTGCGGTCCAGAGTGAAGATATAGGTCTCAAGGTGCACGCTGTGTCGCGCAGCCTCAATCGCCGAACATAGCGCTGGAAAAAAGTCACATCCATTTTCCAGCAGCTCGACCTGATTGCCATCGGTCCAGTCCAACTGACCAACGCCAGACTTCACGGCAACTCCAGCTCGGTCAGAATGGGTGAGTGATCCGACAGACGTGACCACTCGCGACCATGCAGCACGCGTGCACTACGCACCGCAAAACCGCGCTGATAGATGCGATCCAGGCGAAACCAGGGAAACACCGCCGGAAAAGTGCGAGGCGGGGGCACCAGTGCCCCCACGCCCTGCCCCATGCCCAGCTGGCGCGTGCGCTCCATGGCACCAAGCGCATTGGGCACGCCACGCAGACTATTGGAAAAACGGCGCATCGCTTCACGCATGGTGGGCAATTCACCCCCATGCGTGCGCGGCGCATGCGCAAACACCTCATACAGACCGAGCTGCTGCACAAACTGGGGGGAGAGCCGATCGCCCCAATCGTTGAAGTCACCCGCAATCAGCACGGGACAGCCCTCGGGCACCAGGCGGCCGATGCGCTCGATCAGGGCCTCGGTCTGACGCTTGCGGCTGCCGGCG